>NZ_JASJVC010000004.1:0-102310 GCF_035019905.1 Sphingomonas sp. 10B4
GTCATCGATCCTGCAGATTTCAGAATCATGGCTTGAGCGAGCGACGATTTCGCGGGTCGTCAAGCAGACGGAGTATACAAGACTTGTTTCGTCTAAAAATATGATTCAAACCTGAGTCGTGACCAGGCCTGGTCACGCTGTTTTAACTGGCGAAAGGAGGTGATCCGATGTCTCATGGTTCAGCAATGGGGTCGGTTCAGTTCGTTCGGAGGACGCACCGCTAGGCCTTTGAGGCTAGTCCTGCGACGATGGGGCGGGGGGTATTCTCCCCCAGTCAACGCCACCGATCGTCGAGGCTTTGCGGTACGCATGGTCCTCCAAGCTGGAGCTTCCGGCCGCTGACCATGTCAGGAGGTTGCCGATGTCCTCGAAAAGGGCATCGGCAGCCTCTTTTCATGTCCGGGGTCGGGGGCGGGCGGGCTTCGCGATTGTGCTCTTGCAAGTGACGATCTGCTTGTCGCCGATGCGGCGATGACCCATGATCGCGCGATGGCGCGGGTCTGGCTGCGTCGCTCGACCGGAGACCAAGATGCGCTTCACGCTGTCGCTGCTGCTTTCGACCATTCTCGCGGGAGCCGCGCACGCGCAGACGCTCCCGGACGTTACCGAAAAATCGATCGATCAGGTCCAGGCGATGATGGCGGCGGGCACGAGCAGCGCGGCGATCACCCAGGCCTATCTCGCGCGGATCGCGGCGATGGATCGCAGCGGGCCGACACTCCGCGCGGTGATCGCGACCAACCCCGATGCGATCGCGCAGGCGCGCGCTGCCGATGCGCGGCGCAAGGCGGGCAAGCTGCTCGGGCCGCTCGACGGCGTGCCGGTGCTGATCAAGGACAATATCGAGACCAGGGATCCGATCGCGACGACTGCCGGGAGTCTCGCGCTCAAGGACAACATCACGCGCCGCGACGCGCCGCTTGTGGCGAGCCTGCGCCGACAGGGCGCGGTGATCCTCGGCAAGACCAATCTCAGCGAATGGGCCAATATCCGCTCGACGCACTCGATGAGCGGATGGAGCGCGGTCGGCGGGCTGGTGCGCAATCCGTATGCGCTCGACCGGACGTCGTGCGGCTCGTCGAGCGGATCGGGCGCGGCGGTGGCGGCGAGCTTTGCCGCGGCAGCGGTCGGGACAGAGACCGATGGATCGGTGGTATGTCCGTCCTCGATGAACGGGCTGGTCGGTTTGAAACCGACGCTTGGCATGATCAGCCGCACGCACGTCGTGCCGATCAGCCACAGCCAGGACACGCCCGGCCCGATGGCGCGCAGCGTGCGCGACGCGGCGGTGCTGTTCAACGGCATGATCGGCATCGATCCGGCCGATCCGGCGACCAAGGGCACGGCGAAATATGCGCATGACTTCGCCGCGCCGCTGGCGAGCGCTTCGCTGGCTGGGGTGCGTATCGCCGTGCTGCATCCCGAAATGTCCGAGTTGCTCAAGGCCAAATATGCCGCGGCGCTGGCGGTGTTGAAGGCGCAGGGCGCGGTGCTGGTCGATGTTACGCCGCCCAAGCTCGACGGGTTGGGCGAGGCCGAATTGCTGGTGCTGCAGACCGAGCTCAAGGCCGATCTCAACACCTATCTCGCGACCACGCCGCAGGCCGTGAAGACGCGCACGCTCGCCGATGTCATCGCGTTCGATCGCGCCGAGGCGGCACGCGAAATGCCGTTCTTCCAGCAGGAGACCTTCGAGGCGGCCGAACAGACACGCGGGCTCGCCGATGCCGAATATCTCGGCGCGCGCGCGAAATCGCTGCGGCTGGCGGGCAAGGAGGGGATCGACGCGATGCTCGCGACCGCCAATGCGACGCTGATCGTCGCGCCGACCTATGGCATGCCGTGGCTGTCCGACACGGTCTCGGGTGATGGAGGTGAGGGGCCGAGTGCTGCCGGGCTGCCGGCGGTGGCGGGCTATCCGCATCTGACGGTGCCGATGGGGCTGGTGCGGGGCGTGCCGGTCGGGGTGTCGTTCATTGCGACCGCGTGGGCCGACCAGAGCGTGCTCAACGCTGGGTATGTCTATGAACAAGCGGCGCATGCGCGGGTGGTACCGGGTTATGGCGCGACGAATGATGCCGGGCCCGGGCTGGACGGCGCACGCTGAGCTAACTCCCCTCCCTTCCAGGGAGGGGAGGCGTCCCCCCGGGGGCGGGCGCGATTCAGCGTTCGAGCAGCTCGCTGCGGACGTGGATCGCCGATAGCGAGATGCGGACCTCGAGCAGGAACCCGATCAGCGAGGAAATCAGCAGCGCCATCGCGAGAATGAAGATCACCGCGACGATCGTGCCGATATGCAGTGCGAACAGGCTGGCGACGAACAGCAAGGCAACGACGATGCACGTCATCGCCGCGCTCGACACCGCAAGCACGAGCGAGCGATTGATCACCGTCATCCGCCGGTCGAGCAGCCGGAGTTCCCAGACGTGACGGTCATGCTCGGGGCCGCTCGACAACGGGTGCCATTCCTCGACGACGCGCGCGCGATCGACGACGCGCGCCAGCCGCCCGGCGAGCACGTTGAGCAGCTGCCCGATCGCGGCGAGCATGAAGATCGGCGAAAGCGACAGCTGGATCGTCTGGGCGATCGTCGAGACGGCGGGGTAGGGGTTCATGATGGCCCTTTGTGGAATGCGGCTGGCGCGGGCGCAAGGCGTCGGCCACAGATTGGTAACCCTGCTGCTTTAGACGTGTTCCAATGACCAAGCCGATGCTGCTCTCCGACTTCACCCGGCTGCCGTCGCGCACGCGTGCCAGCGTGGGCGCCGGGCTGTCGGGCGCGATCGACATCGTTGCCGATGCAGCGGCACCGAGCCACGCGTTCCTGCGCTATGCCTGGTATGCGGCGGCGCTTGCGGCGTATGGCGGGGCGGCGCGGACGATAATGGTCGAGGAAGACGACCTGCCGGTGATCGCGCTGCCGTTCGTGCGAATCGGGCCGGCGATCGCACGGGTCGCGACGATCCCTGGAAGCTATTGGCCGTTTCGCAGCTTTCCGATCCACCGCCACGCCGATGTGCCTGCGGTCGATGCCTTGCTCGACATGCTCTCGCGCAGCGTCAACGCATTGCGGATCGGCCCGGTGGTCGATGGCGATCCGGCGCTCGAGGCGCTGCTGCCGCTGGCGCGCGCAAAGGGGTGGGCAGTGCTCGACCGCTTCGTCGCGAACAGCTTCGTGCTCGACGTGCAGCAGCCCGACTGGCCGCGCGGATCGACGCTGCGCAAGAACCGCTTTCACGAGAAGCATCTCGCCGAGCATGGCGCGCTCGACTGGCGCTTCGTCGGCGCGGGGGAGTGGGATGCGGCGTTCGATCAGCTTGCGGCGGTCGAGCAGAAGAGCTGGATCGCGGCGAGGACCGATGGTCGCGACGCCAAATTCACGGACGAGGGCCATGGTGGCTTCTGGCGAGAAGCGGCGCGCGATCCGGTCGTCGCCGCGATGCTGTCGGCCGCGGTACTGAGCATCGATGGCGCGCCGGCGGCGTTTTCGTTCGATCTCGATGCCGGCACGACGCGCTATGCGATCGCCAACAGCTATGATCCGGCGTTCGCCAAGCATTCGCCGGGCAAGCTGCTCTATTATCGCAACCTCGTGCGGGCGCGGGCGGCAGGCTTGCGCAGCGTCGATTGGGGCGCGGGCGACAGCGGCTACAAGACGACGCTCGGCGCGGAGCAGGGGCCGGCGTTGCGCGACTGGCTGCTGGTGCGACCCGGGGTGCCGGCGTTTGTCGGCGCGATGCTCAAGGGGCGCTGGGCGGCGAGCGGCAATCCGGGCGGGTAACGCAGCGACGACAGGACCCAAGCCGGTCTCGCGGCGTTTAGACGCGCATGGATGAGATCGAACGCGTTCGGATTGAAATGGAAGCTGCGGCGGAGGCGCTCGATTTCGAGCAAGCGCGGCGACTACGCGACCGGCTCGCTTTGCTGCGCGGCGGCGCCAGCGCCGAGGAAGCCGCCGAGGCCGAGACCGTCGGCCTGATCCGCCAGCAGCCCGGCGCAATGGGGCTGGGGACGAGCCAG
This sequence comes from Sphingomonas sp. 10B4, assembly GCF_035019905.1. NCBI lineage: Bacteria > Pseudomonadati > Pseudomonadota > Alphaproteobacteria > Sphingomonadales > Sphingomonadaceae > Sphingomonas > Sphingomonas sp. 10B4. The sequence goes on from NZ_JASJVC010000004.1 coordinate 4,021, forward strand.
CAACGGATGACACCGCCGCCGGGCTGGAAGAAGCCGGTCAAGCCCGATCCGATGACCAAAGGGCGTTCGCGCAAGCGGTGATTGGCGTGCCGTCGTCACCCCGGCCTTGTGCCGGGGCCCACCGTGACCCGCGTACTGTAGTCGTGGCGCGCGCTTCCCGGTGGGCCCCGGCACAAGGCCGGGGTGACGGGCGCGGGGAGCGGATCACACCGGCGGCAAGTGATCCAGCAGCTTGTCGACCGTAATCGGATAGTCGCGAACGCGGATACCCGTTGCGTTGAACACGGCATTGCCGATCGCCGCGCCGCAACCCGAGATGCCGAGCTCGCCGATGCCCTTGGCGTGGATCGGATTGGCGAACTGGTCGCGCTCTTCGAGGAAATGCACCTCGATCTGCGGCACGTCGGCGTTCACCGGCACGTGATATTCGCCGAGATCGTGGTTCACCAACTTGCCATTGCGCGGATCGTGGACGAGGTCCTCGGTCAGCGCCGCGCCGATGCCGAAGGTCATCCCGCCGAGGCACTGCGAGCGCGCAGTCTTCGCATTGAGGATGCGGCCTGCCGAGAACACGCCGAGCATCCGCCGGACGCGGACTTCACCGGTGGTCGCGTTGACGCCGACCTCGACGAAATGCGCGCCATAGCTCGATTGCTTGCGCTCCTTCTCCATCTTGCCCGGTGCGATCGAGCCGATCGCCTCAATCCCGTCGCCGACGAGCGAGCCGAGCGAGACCTGGCGGTTGTCGGCGATCGCCTGGCCGTCCTTGAGCGTCAGCGCTTCGGGGTCGCAGCCCATCGCCTTGGCAAGCTTCTCGCGCAGCATCTCGCACGCGAGATAGACCGCCGAGCCGCTCGACCCTGCGCCCCACGAGCCGCCGGAGCCGGCCGCATCGGGGAGATCGGTATCGCCGAGCACGACACTGACCTGATCGAGCGGAAGCCCGAGGAGTTCGCCGGCGATCTGGCCGAGGATCGTGTAGCTGCCGGTGCCGATGTCGGTCATCGCCGAGCTGACGGTCGCGCGGCCATTGGCGTCGATCGCGACCTTGGCCGATGATTCCATCAGCATGTTGGTGCGCACCGCAATGGCGACGCCCATGCCGATCATCCACTCGCCGTCGCGCACCTGGCCCGGCGTCGCGTTGCGCTTCGACCAACCGAACTTTTCTGCGCCCTCTTCCAGGCAGCGGACGAGCTGGCGCGTCGAGAAGGGGATGTTCTCCTCAGGGTCCTCGCTCGGCTCGTTCTGCTTCCAGAAGTCGATCGGGTCGACACCCAATTTGTGGCACAGTTCGTCGAGCGCAGCCTCGGTCGCCATCATCCCGACCGCTTCGCCGGGCGCGCGCATCGAGCCCGACAACAGCCAGTCGAGCTCGACCAGATCATGGTTGATCAGCCGGTTCTCGCCCGAATAGGCGAAATGCGTGCCGATGCCGGTCGGCTCGAAAAAGCCTTCGCCGGGGAGGTTGCTCGTCAGCGTCTCATGGCCGACGCCGGTCAGCTTGCCCGCGCCATCAACCGAAAAGCGCACGCGCTGCTCGGTGTTCGAGCGTCGAACGGTGGTTTCGAACACTTGCGGGCGCGTCATCACGGCTTTGACCGGGCGGCCGAGCTGCTTTGCGGCAACCGCGGCGGCGACCGATTCGGGCGCGATGCCGAGCTTGGAGCCGAACCCGCCGCCGATGTAATGCGCGATGATCCGGACCTTCTTGTCGCTGACGCCGAGCGACTTGGCGAGCTGGCTCTTGTCCGAGGTCGGCATCTGGTACGAGCCGTACAGCGTCAGCGCGCCATCCTCGTCCCACACCGCGATCGAGGCGTGCGGCTCCATCGCGGAGCTGTTCTGGCTCGGCGTTGTATAGGTGACATCAACCGAGATCGCGGCGTCCGCCATCGCTTTCTCGACATCGCCCTGCTTGAAGTGTGCGGGGATGGTGTTGGGCGGCGGCTTGGTGGTTTCGTCCTTGTGGGCCTCGAAATCGAAACGGCCTTCGGCTTCCTCATATTCGACCTTGAGGCGAATGCCGGCGTCGCGCGCGGCTTCGTAGCTTTCGGCGAGCACGATCGCGACGATCTCGCCGAAATAATGGACGTCCTGCACGCCCTGCGTCGGGGCGCTGGTTTCGCCGCCCTGCTGCGAGTTCTGCAGGAAGGTCTTGAAGTCGGTGACGACGTCGATCACGCCGGGGATCGCGCGGACGCTGTCGGCATCGACCTTGGTGACCTTGCCGCGCCCGAACTTGGTGCCGACGAGATAGCCGTACGCGAGGTTCGGGATCTGATACTCGGCCGAATAGGTCGCCTGGCCGGTGACCTTGAGCGGGCCGTCCTTGCGGTCGAGCGGGCGGCCGATGATCCCCTGGCTGCCGCTGTCGAGCAGGCTGGCGGGGACGGGCTTGTCCATCTTGAGGCTGTTGGTGTTGCTCATGCGGTCAACTCACGCAGGCACGCGATCAGCGTGCGTTTCATCAGCGGGATCTTGAAGTCATTCGACCCAAAGCCATGTGCTTCGGCGAGCAGGATGTCTGCCGCCGCCGCGAAGATTTCGTCGGACGGCGCCTTGCCGATCAGCGACTCCTCGACGCGGCTATCGCGCCATGGCATCGGCCCGAGCCCGCCGAAAGCGAGCTGCGCCGTCGCGATCGTGCCGTTCTCGACCGAGACGAGGCCTGCGACCGAGACGAGCGCGAAGGCGTAGGACGCGCGGTCGCGGACCTTGCGGTAGAGCTGCTTGCCGGCGACCGGCGCGGGCAGCTCGACATGCGTGATCAGTTCGCCGGGTTCGAGCACGGTCTCGATCTCGGGCGTGTCGCCGGGGAGCCGATAGAAATCGTGGATGCTGATCCGGCGGCGATCGCCGCCCGGGGTGAGCGTGATGATCGTCGCGTCGAGTGCGCGCATCGCGACGGGCATGTCGCCGGGGTGCGTTGCGATGCAATGCTCGCTGGTGCCGAGGATCGCGAGGATGCGATTGTACCCGCCGATCGCAGAGCAGCCGCTGCCAGGTGCGCGCTTGTTACACGCCATTGCGGGGTCGTAGAAATAATAGCAGCGCGTCCGCTGGAGCAGATTGCCGCCAGTCGTCGCCTTGTTGCGGAGCTGGCCCGAGGCGCCCGCGAGCAAAGCGCGGCTGAGCACTTCGTACTTTTCGCGCACGCGAGTGTCGGCGGCGAGGTCGCTGTTGGGGACGAGCGCGCCGATCAGCAGGCCACCGTTGTCGGTGTCTTCGATCTTGGCGAGGTCGAGTCGGCTGATGTCGACGAGCTTGTCAGGCGTCTCGACCTGCAGCTTCATCAAATCGAGCAGGTTGGTGCCGCCCGCGATGAAACGCGTGCCCGCGCCGACGAAGCCGACGGCTTCCTCGACGCTCGCGGGCTTTTCGTAGGTGAAGCTCTTCATGCCTTGGCCTCCGCCACGTCGCGGATCGCGTCGACGATGTTGGGATAGGCGGCGCAGCGGCAGAGGTTGCCGCTCATCCGCTCGGAGATTTCGCCGTCGTTGAACTCGACGTCGCCGAGTGTCTCGCTGACATGGCTCGGCCAGCCCTTCTTGACCTCGTCGAGCATGCCGACCGCCGAGCAGATCTGGCCTGGCGTGCAATAACCGCACTGATAGCCGTCATGCTTGACGAACGCTGCCTGGAGCGGGTGGAGATCCTCAGGGGTGCCGAGGCCTTCGATCGTGGTGATCTCGTCGTCCTGGTGCATCACCGCGAGCGACAGGCAGCTGTTGATGCGACGGCCGTTGACCAGAACGGTGCAGGCGCCACACTGGCCGTGATCGCAGCCCTTTTTCGAGCCGGTCAGGCCAAGATGCTCGCGCAGCAGATCGAGCAGCGAGGTTCGAATGTCGGGTTCGGCGGTGTAGGCCGTTCCATTGATGGTGAAGTGCATGTCAGACCCCTGCGGTTCGGCGAGGTAAACGCGCATTTCGGAAATGAGGTCCGCACGCGCGGAGATATTGCGCGCCGATCCTCGCTGCCCGGCATCGGCCGGCCGCGTTGGGTCAGGGGCGGCGCGGCCAGTGCATGCGGATCCGCCAGACGATCCCGGTCTTGCGCACCGTACTGCCGCAGCGCGCCTGTGCGAACAGCCGCGCGTAGCTGAGATCGTGGACTGGCTTGGACGGGGTGAGGCGCTCATGCTCGCGCGCGGAGTCGAGTGCGGTCTGGCAGGCCTGCTCGCTCGGGAAGCTCGCATCGAGCAAGGCGGCGGCGGAGTGCGGCGTCCAGGCCTTGGCGTGCACAGGCGTCGTGGCCGCCAGCGCCAAAGCCAGCGACGGCAGCGCGATCATTTGCTGAGCCGCACGGCCGACGCCGAGGCGATCTCGGTCTTCGGCTGCGCGCACGACCGCAGTGCGGCGAGTCCACCGACCGCGTCGAGCCGCGTGCGCGCTTCGCGGGCGAGCGCGGCCTTGTCGATCGGCCAGCCGATCTTCGCATCCTTGGCGCTCCCCGGGAAGACGACATAGGCGATCCGCCCGTCGGGCAGCCCCTCGCCGTTGCGCGGGTTGGGCGCCTGGACGCCGAGTGCATGCCAGAACGCGACCGACGCCTCGCCGAGCCGTTCGACCGGGCCTTCGTCGGCGATGACGAACGGCGTCGTCTGGCCGGTATCGAGGTTGGTCGCGAAGCCGATATCGCCCATCTCGCCCATGCCATCGGTGCGATAGATCGGCGCGGGGAGCACGATGTACGGGATCGCCGCGGCATCGACATAGCTGGCGGTACTCGCGGGCCCGGCGAACGCGGTGTTCCGAAGCGACGTCATCGAGACGAAAAAGCCCTTGTATGGCCCGTCCTGCTGGATCGCTGGCCGGGTCGGATCGGCCGGGTCGGCGACGAGCACGGTCTGCCACCACGACCCATCGGGATAGCCCGCCGCGGCAAGGCAATCGATCCCGCGGCCTGTCTCGGGGCACGTGTTGGGCACGTCGGCGGGGTGATAGGCGTTGGGCGCACCATCGGCGTCGACGAGCTTGTGGTCGGTCGCGAAATAATAGGCTGCGTGATCGGGGCTGAACGCGATCGGGACGCCCATGTAATCGAATCCGCCCGCGGGGCAGGATTGCGCGATCGCGCTCGTGCTCGAGAACAGGCAGCAGCTCAAAGCGGTCGCCAGCAGGCGCCGGACGGTGGACACGGTTGAATTTCCCTCAGGGCTGAATGCACGCCCATCGAACGAGGCAGCAGGACCGAGGGTTCCGCTCCCGCCGTACGGCGTGCGCGCAGCGCGACGAGGGGAGCGGTTATGCCGCTGGCTGGTAGATGTAGCGGAAGTACCAGACCTCGCGTCCCTGGCGGCGTGCCTTGCGTTCGTAGCGGGTCTCGGGCCAGTCGTCGGGACGCGTCAGGAAATCAGCGGCTGTTTGCGCGCTCCACACGAAATCGCGGCGTTGGCCGAGCACCATCATCGCCCAGCGGCAATAGGTCGGATCGTCGGTGCCGAGGCGGAACTCGGCGCCGGGCTTGAGCTTGGCCGCGATCAGATCGAGCGGGCCGTGATTGACCATCCGCCGCTTGGCGTGGCGCGCTTTGCGCCACGGATCGGGGTGGAGCAGATAGACGCGCGACAGCGACGCGTCGGGGAGCCGCTCGAGCACATCGAGCGCATCGCCCATGTGGAGGCGGACATTGTTGAGCTCTTCGTCGCGGACATGCGTCAGCGCGCCGACGACGCCGTTGAGGAACGGCTCGCAGCCGATGAACCCTGTCTCGCGCCGCGCCATCGCCTGGCCGGCGAGATGCTCGCCCGCGCCGAAGCCGATCTCGACCTCGATCGGGCAATCCTTGCCGAACAAGGTGGTGGCATCGAGCGGACCTTCTTCGGGAACGCTGATTTCGGGGAGCAGGCGCTCGACCAAATCGGCCTGGCCGAGGCGGAGCTTGTGCCCCTGGCGGCGGCCATAGAGGCGGCGGGTCGTCATCGGATCGGTCATCCGCGCAGCCTCTAGCGAGCGCAGCGTTTGGAGCAAAGTCCCGTTACGGTCGTTACAGCGCATCAACGAAGTGGCGGACATGATGGCGGACACCAATCAAGAGCAAACCGAGGGCGGCGACGTCGAGGAACTGAAGGCCGCCAATGCGCGCGAGCTGCACCGTGCGGTGCGCGAGGAAGGGCAGGAGGAACTCGAACGCCCGATCACCTCGCTGTTCTGGTCGGGGCTGGCGGGGGGGCTGGCGATCACCGCCTCGCTAATCGCCGAGGCGGCGATCGCGGCGCACACCGCGCCGTCGCCGGCGCGCCCGCTGCTGATCGCGATCGGCTATCCGATCGGCTTCCTGATGGTGATCCTCGGGCGGATGCAGCTGTTTACCGAGAGCACGGTGACCGCGATGCTGCCGCTCGTGACCGAGCCGTCATGGGCTGCGCTCGCGCGGACCTTGCGGCTGTGGGGCGTGGTGCTGGGGGGCAATCTGCTCGGCACCGCGCTCGTTGCGTGGGCGTTTGCGACGCTCGAGCTCGGCGATCCCGCAATGCGCGCGGCGATGCTCGAAGTGTCGATGAAGATCACCGAGCACGGCGCGCTCGATACCTTCATCAATGCGGTGCCAGCGGGTTTCCTGATCGCGATCGTCGCCTGGACCTTGCCCAACGCGCGCGAACAGGCCTTCCTGGTCGTGTTCGGGATCGTCTATGTCGTCGCGATCGGCGGGTTCAGCCATTCGGTGGTCGGGTCGAGCGAGACCTTCCTGCTGCTCTTCTCGGGGAAAATCGGCGGCGGGCAGGCCTTGGCGTTCCTCGTGCCCGCGGTGCTCGGCAATTTGTTCGGCGGGGCCGGCCTGTTCGCGGTGCTGGCGCACGCGCAGGTGCAGGAAGAAGGCGCCTGATCCGGGCGGAGCCAATCCGCCGCCCGCGGCGTTGGGCGAGCGACACAAGAGGAATAGCGACATGAGCAAGATCGCCGAGGCCGTGCGGAAAATCGCCCGCGCCGACCGCAAGGTCACGCACCGCGCCGCGGCGCATCGCGACACGCCCGCGGTCAAGCTGGCGGGGGCGGCGAGCGAAGTCGCCGACCAGCCGCCGTTGCTGTTGCTCGGCGTCGGGACGATCGTCGTAGGTGCGGTGCTGCGCCGTCCGACGGTGATCCGCAATGGCGTGCGGATGCTGGCGAGCGAGGTGCTCGCCACCGCGATCAAGAACGGCATCAAGCGCTCGATCGACCGCACCCGCCCGCAAAAGGCAATCGAGACCGGCGAGCACCGCTTCGCGCCGGGCAAGAGCGCGGCGCATGGCGATACGTCGTTCCCCTCGGGCCATACCGCCGGTGCAGTCGCCGTGGCGGGTGCGATCGCGCATGACACTCCCGCGGCGATCGCGCCTGCCTATGCGGTGGCGGCAGGGGTCGCGGCCGTGCAGATGCCGCGCGGGAAGCACTATATTTTCGATACCGTCGCCGGGGCGGCGGTCGGCTTCGTCGCGCAGAAGGCGACAAGCATGATCATTCGCGCTGCCGAACCGGCCTTGGTTCGCCTTTTCAAACGCACCCGCTGAGCGTCGTGTGACGCCCGCGCTATGAGCCGGTCAAGAGGCTTAACAACGCCTTCAGCGCGTATCCTAAGTACCGATAAACGCGGTTGAATTATCAGAACGCTCAATCTGCGACAAACGGGGGCGTTGTGATGAAGTTGACGTGTTGGACGATCCTTGCGCTCGCGGCGAGCGTCCCATCGGTCGCGGCGGCGCAATATAGCGTGCATTGGGCCGCGCCGGTGACGGCGACGGGTCCCTCGGCGTATTTCCCGATCGGTATGCCGTTACAGCTGAAGACGCGTAACGAACTCAACACCAAGGACGTGCATTCGGGCGATCGCTTCTATCTCGAGGTGGCCGAACCGCTGATCTATCGCGGCCAGGTCGTCGTGCCGGTCGGATCGATCGCGGTTGGCGAAGTGATGCGGTCCGAGCGAAGCGGAAATTTCGGCAAGCGTGGTGAACTCGAGGTCCGGCTCGATTATGTCGAGACGCCGTCGGGGCCTGTCCGCATCTCGGGGCGTTCTGCGCGGCAGGGCTTGGATCAAGGCGTGCTGGCGATTGGCGGCGCGCTGTTCGTATCGTGGCCGATGATGTTCATTCACGGCACCAGCGGGCGGCTCCCTGCCGATTCACCGATCACCGCCTATCTGGCCGATGATCTGCACTTCGGCGTGCAACCCGGTCCGGTGCAGGACGCGCGAGCCGGAACAGAAGCGCCGCCGCAGGGGCCGCGCGCGCTGCCGGCGCGGTTCGATCCGTCGGTCTTCTCGGCCAACCGGCCGTAACGACCGTGCCGAGCGCGGGATGACCCCGCGCTCGGCGTTCGATCAGGCGGCGACGGCGTTCTTGAGCGCGTCGACCAGATCGGTCTTTTCCCAGGTGAAGCCATCGGCATCGGGCTCGCGCCCGAAATGGCCATAGGCTGCGGTGCGCTTGTAGATCGGCGCGTTGAGCTTGAGATGCTCGCGGATGCCCTTCGGCGTCAGGCGGACGAGCTTGGGCAGCACTTCCTCGATCTTGGCTTCGGGAACTGTGCCCGTGCCGTGCAGGTCGACATAGAGCGACAGCGGCTCGGCGATACCGATCGCGTACGACAACTGGATCGTGCAGCGCCGTGCGAGGCCGGCAGCGACGACGTTCTTCGCCATGTAGCGCGCGACATAGGCGGCCGAGCGATCGACCTTGGTCGGATCCTTGCCCGAGAAAGCGCCGCCGCCATGCGGGGCTGCGCCGCCGTAGGTGTCGACGATGATCTTGCGCCCGGTGACGCCGGCGTCGCCATCAGGACCGCCGATTTCGAACGCGCCCGTCGGGTTGATGTAGATCGCGGTCTTGTCGCTGATGAAGCCGTCGGGAAGGACGTCGTGCATCACGCCGCTGACATAGGCGCGCAGCTCTTCGTACAGCGCGGGGTTGGCGTTGTCGCCCTGCAGGCAATAGCCCGCCTTGTGCTGCGTCGAGACGACGAGCGCGGTCGCGCGGACGGGAACCTCGTTCTCATATTCGAGCGTGACCTGGCTCTTGGCGTCGGGCTCGAGGAAGGGCGCTGCGCCCGAGTGGCGATCGGCGGCGAGGCGCTCGAGGATCTTGTGGCTGTAATAGAGCGTCGCGGGCATCAGGCCCGGGGTCTCGTCGGTGGCGTACCCGAACATGATACCCTGGTCGCCCGCGCCTTCGTCCTTGTTGGCACCTTCATCGACGCCCATCGCGATTTCCGCCGACTGGCCGTGGAGGTTGTTCTGGAAGGTGAACTTGTCCCAGTGGAAGCCCGACTGCTCGTAACCGATTTCCTTGACGGTGTTGCGGACGGCAGCCTCGATTTCCTCGAGCGCGCCATCGGCCCACTGGCCGTTCTCGTACACGCCCTTGCAGCGGATTTCACCCGCGAGGACGACGAGGTTGGTCGTGGTCAGCGTCTCGCACGCGATGCGCGCATAGGGGTCCTTGCCGAGGAACAGATCGACGATCGTGTCGCTGATCTGGTCGGCGACCTTGTCGGGATGGCCTTCCGAGACCGACTCGGAGGTGAAGAGAAAATTGGAACGCATGCGTGGGATCCTCATGTTGAGGAGAGCTTCGGCCGTTGCCATGCCTGATATAAAGCTTTCCTTATATGACGCCCTATCGTGCCAGGCGGCGCAATGCAAATGCCGCGAGCGCCAGGATGATCCCGATCAACAACGCCATCGCATTGCCCATACGCGCGAACAGAGTCGGGCGAGCCGCGGGGGGAATGGGGCGCTCGATCGCGCCGGCCGTGTCCGCCGGGATCGACGCGACGATGCGGCCCTGCGCGTCGATGATCGCCGAGATGCCGGTCGGTGTCGCGCGGATGACGGGCAGGCCTTCCTCGATCGCGCGCATGCGGGCCTGGGCGAGATGCTCGGCCTGGCCCCAATAGCCGTACCAGCTGTCGTTCGAGGGCTGGAACAGCAGGGCGGGGCGGTGGCCGCTCTGGACGACTTCGCCTGAGAAGATGATCTCGTAGCAGAGCTGGAAACCGACGCGACCGAAGGCGGGTAGGGCGAGCCCGTCGGGGCCGTGGCCGGGCGCGAAATCGAACTCGCCGGGGACGAGCCGCGACAGGCCGATCGCCGAGAGCAGCGGGCGCGCCGGGAGGTATTCGCCGAACGGCACAAGGTGCGCCTTATCGTAGCGGCCGAGGATCTTAGCGCGCGCGTCGATCGCGAAGATCGAGTTGGTCGCGCTGCGCACCTTTCCGGCGGCGTCGAAGCGGAGCGCGTTGCCGCCGGTCAGCACGACGTCGCGTGGACCGAGCGGGGCGGCGATGCGGCGGCGGACGAACGCAGGGTCGTCGGCGTAGTATTGGAAGGGATAGCCGTCTTCGGGCAGATAGCGCAGCGCACCTTCGGGCCAGACAATCAGGCGCGGGGCGGGGCCTGGTTTTCCGCTCAGCCTGACGAGCGCCTGCAGGTTGGTCTCGGCATAATCGTCACGCGGACGCTGCTCGTCGGCGGCATTGGGCTGGACGACGCGGATGCGCGGGGCGTTCGGTACGCTGGGGGGGGGCGCCGGGGCGAGCGAACCGAGCGTCAGGACCAAGAGCAGGGCGGTGACGGCGGCGGGCAGGCGCCAGTCGCGGCGCAGTGCCAGCAGTAGCGCGCCCGCAACGAGGAGCGTGACGCCCGAGAGTGCATAGGTGCCGATCCACTGCGCGCCGCGCGCGACGCCGATCAGCGGGAGCCAGATCTCGGACAGCGGGTTCCACGGATAGCCGGTGAGCAGCGTCCCGCGCAGATATTCGGTGGCGATCCAGGCGGTGGCGAAGATCAGGACATAGCTCGCGTCGAGCACCGGGCGGCGCAGCTTCCACGCCACCGTCGCCGCCGCCATCGGGAAGATCGCGAGATAGAGCGACAGCAATGCGGGCGCGACCGACCCGAGCGCGTGCGGCATCGCATCCTGGAAGGTGAACGCCTTGGCGATCCAGTTATTGCCGATCGCGAAATGCGCGAAGCCGAACAGCCACCCGCGCCACAGCGCCGCCTTGCGGGTCGGCGCTTGGTGGACGAGCAGCATCCACGCGGCGAGGCAGCCGAGCGTGACGGGCCACCACCCGAGCGGCGCGAAGCCGACCGCGGCGATTCCGCCGAGCAGGAACGAGAAGAGCGCAGGGCGTTGGATCATCGCGTGCGGCTATCGCGGGATCGGGCAGGCAACGCAACGTCGCGCTGTGTTCCTCCCCGGAACGGGGAGGGGGTGTGCGAGCGTTGGCCTGCCCCCGGCAGGCCAAGAATATGTCCGGGGGACACATTCTCGCTCGCACACCATCCTTCTTCAGGCTGGTGGTGGAGGGGGCTCTCCACGAGCGGTACGCCCGCGGCACGCCCCCTCCACCATTTTGCCGGAAGAGGCAAAATGGTCCCCCTCCCCCTGCGGGGGAGGATTTGGTAGGGCGCGTTTATGACACGGCCCTTCCACCTCGCCTTTCCGGTCCACGATCTCGCCGCGGCGCGCGCATTTTATGGCGAGACGCTCGGCTGTCGCGAGGGGCGCAGCTCCGACGCGTGGATCGATTTCGATCTCTACGGCCACCAGATCGTCGCGCATCTCGACCCCGCCGCGAAGGCCGTCGCCGTTTCCAACCCGGTCGACGGGCACGACGTGCCGGTGCCGCATTTCGGCGTCGTGCTGACGATGCCCGACTGGCAGGCCCTCGCCGACCGGCTGACTGCGGCCGGCACGCGCTTCGGAATCGCGCCGCATCTGCGCTTCGTCGGGCAGCCCGGCGAGCAGGCGACGATGTTCTTTTATGACCCCTCGGGCAACGCGCTCGAGTTCAAGGCGTTTGCCGATGACGCGATGATCTTCGCGACATGAAGGATGTGTGATGAGCGACCCGATCACCCTCGAAATTCCGCATAAGCTCGGCCTGGCGGGCGCTCGCGCGCGCGTCGAGGGCGGGGTCGGCAAGATCGTCGAGATGGTGCCCGGCGCGACCTCGGTCGATCACCACTGGGAGGGCGACACGATGCACTTCACCGTCGCCGCGCTCGGCCAGCGTGTCGCGAGCCGGTTGACGGTGGGGGACGCCAAGGTGCGTGCGGAAATTGATCTGCCGATGTTCCTGCGGCTGTTCGCCGACAAGATTAAGGCGAAGCTGGCGAAGGAAGCGCCGAAGATGCTGGAGTAGGGGTCTTTTCCTGCTCCTACCTCTCCCGCACGCGGGGGAGGCTACGGAGACTTGGGTCTTGCTTCTTCGGCGCGAGCCTAGTTGCAGTCGGTGAGGGTCTTCTTGTTGGGCCGGGGAAGGCAGAAGAAGGCCCTCACCCAACCCTCTCCCGCGAAGGGCGGGAGAGGGCTAGACAAAGAAGGGGCTAGGACAGCGCCTACTTCGCGGTCACGCGCCAGATCGTGTTGCCGACATCGTCGGCGACCAGCAGCGCGCCGGCCTGGTCGGTGATGACCCCGACCGGGCGCCCTTGCGCGTCTCCCTTGGCGTTGAGGAACCCCGTCAGCACGTCGACCGGCTTGCTGCCCTTGACCGGGAAGCCGTTGCCGCCGAACGGCACGAACGCGACCTTGTAGCCCGACACCGGGACGCGGTTCCACGAACCATGCTCGCCGACGAACGCGCCGTTGGCGAAGTTGCCGCCGAGCTTCGCGTCGGCCGCGAAGGTCAGGCCGAGCGCCGCGACGTGCGGCCCCATCGCATAATCGGGGCGCTTGGAATATTCCTGCAGCGCGGGGTTTTCAGGCTTCACGCGGGCGTCGGGATAGCCGCCCCAATAATACCAGGGCCAGCCGAAATTATCGCCGAGCCCGACGCGCGTGATGTAATCGGGGACGATGTCCGAGCCGAGCATGTCGCGCTCGTTGACCGCCACCCACAGCGCGCCCGACTTGGGCTCGAACGCCATGCCCTGCGGGTTGCGCAGGCCCGCGCCGAACACGCGGAAGGTCTTGGCCTTGGGATCGACCTGGAGGATGTTGGCGCGGAATTTCTCGGCGTCGAGGCCGTTGTCGGCGATGTTGCTCGACGATCCGACGCCGACATAGAGCAGCCCGTCGGGCCCGGCGAGCAGCGTGCGCGCCCAGTGATTGCCGCCGCCGACGAGCGGGATGACCTTTTCGGGCTTGGCGGTGATCCTGGTCTGGCCGGGGGTGAACGGCACGCGGACCAGCGCGTCGGTATCGGCGATGTAGAGCTGGCCGTCGAGCAGTGCCATGCCGGTGGGCGAGTTGAGCCCCGAGATCAGCACGGTGCGCGTTTCGGCCACGCCGTCGCCATTGGTGTCGCGCAGCAGCGTGATACGGTTGGGCGAGGCGACGCCGGCGCCGCCCTTCTTCATCAGATAGCCCATCACGACGTCGGCCACGCCCTTGGTCGCGCGCGGCGGCGAATTGGTCTCGGCGACGAGCACGTCGCCATTGGGCAGCGGGTAGAGCCAGCGCGGATGATCGAGCCCGGTGGCGAAGGCGGCGACCTTGAGGCCGGGCGCGGCGACCGGCATCGCGCCGTTCTGCCAGCCGACGCGGTCGGCGACCTTGACGGTCGGGATCGTCTGCTCGCGCGGGGGCGAGATGGTCGGGCGGTCACCTTCCACCGCGCTCAGCGGAAGCTGCGCGGGTTCGGGCTGCAGCACCCACCAGAGGATGCCGCCGGCAACCAGGACGACGATCGCGAGAATGATGAGGATGTGTTTGCGCATGGATGCGAAATAGGGGGCGAAGGCAGGCAGGGGAAGCGCGTTCTCGCGAAAGATCGCCCCTCCCCTTTCGGGGAGGGGCTTCGTTCGTATCAGGCGACCGCAGGCTCGCCGCGGACGTGGCCCGAGGCCAGGTCGAAGCGGTCGGCGTTCATCACCTTGACCCACGCCTTGACGAAGTCGTGCACGAACTTGTCACCTGCGTCGCCCGAGGCATAGACCTCGGCCAGTGCGCGGAGCTGCGAGTTGGCGCCGAACACCAGGTCGGTCCGCGAGGCGGTCCACTTTTCCTCGCCCGTCTCGCGCAGCGTGCCGAGATACTCCTCGTCGCTGTCGTCGCTCAGCTGCTTCCACGCCGTCTGCATGTCGAGCAGATTGACGAAGAAGTCGTTGGTCAGCTGGCCCTTGCGGTCGGTGAAAACGCCATGCTTCTCGGCCTTGGGGTGGTTGGCGCCGATGACGCGCAGGCCACCGACGAGCACCGCCATCTCAGGCGAGCTGAGACCCAGCAACTGCGCGCGGTCGACCAGCAATTCCTCGGTCGGAACGCTGAACTTGACCGAGAGATAGTTGCGGAAGCCGTCGGCCTTGGGCTCGAGCACGTCGAAGCTTGCGGCATCGGTCTGCTCGGCCGAGGCGTCGGTGCGACCCGGGGTGAAGGGCACTTCGATCGCATGGCCAGCCGCCTTGGCAGCCGCCTCGACACCGACCGAACCACCAAGCACGATCAGATCGGCGATCGACACCTTCTTCTCGCTCTTGCCGTCGAAATCGGCCTTGATGCCGTCATAGACAGCCAGCACCTTGGCGAGCTGCTCAGGCTGGTTGACCTCCCAGTCCTTCTGCGGCGCCAGGCGGATGCGCCCACCGTTGGCGCCGCCGCGATGGTCCGAATGGCGATAGGTCGAGGCCGAGGCCCAGGCCGTCGTCACCAGCTCGGCAACCGAAAGCCCCGAATTGGCGATCGCCTGCTTGAGGCCGGGAACGTCGCTCGCGTCCATCTGCGCATAGTCGGCGGCGGGGATCGGATCCTGCCAGATCAGGTCTTCGGCGGGAACGTCGGGGCCGAGATAGCGGACCTTGGGCCCCATGTCGCGATGCGTCAGCTTGAACCAGGCACGCGCAAAGGCATCGGCGAATGCCGCCGGATCCTTCTGGAAGCGCTTGCTGATCTCGAGATAGGCCGGGTCCTTCTTGAGCGCCATGTCGGCGGTCGTCATCATCGTCGGGACCTTGACGCCGGGCGTGTGCGCCTTGGGGGCGAGCGTTTCCTCGGGGTTGCCGACCGGCTGCCACTGGTGTGCGCCCGCCGGGCTCTTCACCAGCTCATATTCGTGGTCGAGCAGCATGTCCCAATAGGTCTGGTCCCAGGTGATCGGCGTCGGGGTCCAGGCGCCTTCGATCCCAGACGTGATCGTGTCGTCGCCCATGCCGGTGCCGTGCGTCGACACCCAGCCCATGCCCTGCGTCGCGATGTCGGCGCCTTCCGGCTCGACGCCGACGAGCGAGGCATCGCCCGCGCCATGCGCCTTGCCGAAGGTGTGACCGCCGGCCGTGAGCGCGACGGTTTCCTCGTCGTTCATCCCCATCCGCGCGAACGTCTCGCGCATGTCGCGCGCCGAGCCCAGCGGGTTCGGGCAGCCGCCGGGGCCTTCCGGGTTGACGTAGATGAGGCCCATCTGGATCGCGGCGAGCGGGTTTTCGAACGCCTTGCCCGATTCCTCGTTGATGCGGGTCTCACCGAGCCACTCTTCTTCGGTGCCCCAGTAAATGTCCTTGAGCGGCTCGAACACGTCCTCGCGTCCGCCACCGAAGCCGAACACCGGGCCGCCCATCGATTCGATCCCGACGTTGCCGGCCATGATGAACAGATCGGCCCAGCTCAGCTGCTTGCCGTACTTCGCCTTGATCGGCCACAACAGGCGGCGCGCCTTGTCGAGGTTGCCGTTGTCCGGCCAGCTGTTGAGCGGTGCAAAGCGCTGCGAGCCCGACGACGACCCGCCGCGACCGTCACCGGTGCGATAGGTGCCGGCGCTGTGCCACGCCATGCGGATGAAGAACGGGCCGTAATGCCCGTAATCGGCCGGCCACCACGGCTGGCTGTCGGTCATCAGCGCGGTCAGGTCGCGCTTTACCGCGGCGTAATCGAGCGTGTTGAAGGCTTCGGCATAATCGAAGTCGTCGCCCATCGGGTTGCCCGACAGGCCGTTTTGCTGGAGGATTTCGAGGCTGAGTTGGTTGGGCCACCAATCGCGATTGGTGCGGCCGAGCAACGAGCGGAGCGCGGCGGGCTCCTTGCTCGGGTCGCTCAGCGGGCTGCCTGAGGTAATGGCGTCCATGATTCTCTCCATGTCGAGGCTTGGTAATCTCGACACGGAGAGTGGCACGGACGCGAAGATCGAGGAAATGCATTAAACCGCAGAGAGTGATCGACCGGGTGATTTCTCGGTCGGCCGTCAGCCGTCGCGACCCTCGGGTTCGGCCTTGGGCGGATGCAGGCGCAAGCCAAGCACGCGGCGCGTGTCGGCGGCGGTCACTTCGAGCGTCCAGCCGCTGTCGTGCACGATGCATTCGCCGACTTGCGGCACATGCCCCGCAAGCACCGCGGCGAGGCCGCCGATCGTGTCGATATCGCCATCGACCTCGGCGAGCCGCGGGTCGATCGTCTCGCCGACATCTTCCAATTCGGCGCGCGCATCGGCTTCCCAGGCGCCGCCGTCGAGCGGGACGAGCAACGCCTCGGGGGCGTCGTCGTGCTCGTCCTCGATATCGCCGACGATTTCCTCGATCAGATCCTCGATCGTGACCAGGCCCTCGGTGCCGAAATATTCGTCGAGCACGATCGCGAGATGGACGCGTTTTGTCCGCATGTCGGCGAGCAGATCGAGCGCGCCGCGCGACATCGGGACGTAGAGCGGCTCGCGGATCAGTTCGGCGATGCTCGGTGGATGCGGCGCGCCGGTCGCAAGGATCGCGAACACGTCCTTGATATGGACCATGCCGATGATCGTATCGAGCTTCTCGCGATAGACCGGCAGGCGGCTATGGCCGGCCTCGGCGAACAAGGCGACGAGGTTCGCAAAGCTGGTGCGCTCCTCGACTGCGACGATATCGGCGCGCGGGACGCCGACGTCGCCGGCATCGCGCTCGCCGAAATGGAGCAGGTTGCGCACCATCGTGCGTTCGAGCGGGGAGAGATCGCCCTTGGCGTCGGGCGCTGGGTCATCCTCATGCGCGTCGATCGCTTCCTCGAGCGTCGCGCGGAGCGATTCGTCGCCGGTGTGACCCGAGATCCAGCTGCGGAAGCTCCGCCAGATGCTGGTTTCCGCGTGTTGGGCACCGCCTAAATGGCTGGCGGTGCCGGTCGTACTTTGGCCGTCGGGCATGGCGGTCGTTCAGTCCTCTTCGATGAGATAGGGATCGGCAAGGCCAAGGCTCTTCAGCGCGTCGATCTCGATCGCCTCCATCGCCTCGGCCTCCATGCCGACCATGTGATCATAGCCTAGCAAATGCAGCGTGCCATGCACGATTAAATGCGTTGCGTGATCTTCGAGGCTGACGCCTTTTTCCATCGCCTCGCGCGCGCAGGTCTCGTGCGCGAGCACGATGTCGCCGAGGAGGACCTCGCCATCGTCGCTGTTCTCGCCGACCGTTTCGAGCAGATCTGCCTGGACCATCGGAAAGGAGAGCACGTTGGTTGGCTTGTCCTTCTGGCGATATTGCGCGTTCAGAACCTGCACCTCGGCATCGGTGGCGAGGCGGATCGAGATTTCGACGGTGGCAGCGCCGGTCGCGAGTTCGCCATACGGCGTGCGCGAGAGCGCAGCGGTCGCGGCGCGGGTGGCGAGCGCGTCCCAGTCGTGCTCGGGCCAGACGTCTTCGTGAGAGAGGGCGATTTCAAGCATCAAGCAAGGTCCGTATGGAGGAAGTCGTTGCCCTTGTAGAGCAGGCTTGCGTTGTGAGTCTTGGCGCAGGCGTAGGCGAAACAGTCGCCCATGTTGAGCTTGGCGGGGTGCCCACTGTTGCGGCCATACGTCTGGTAAGCGTCGAGTGCAGCGATCAGTTCCGTCGATCCGACATCGACCAAACGCAAGCCCAGCAACTCGGCCGACTCCTCCACCAACGCGCGCGCTTCCGGCACCGACAAAGTGCCGCGCTTGCGGACCGCGCTTACGGTTTCCCAGCACGACATCGCAGACCAGAGCGATTCGGCATCCGCGAGCACGGTTTGGCGGAAGCGGTCGCGCTCCGGTTCGTTGGTGATCATAGCGACGAGCGCAGAGGCATCGACGAAGAGGGTCAATCCGGGTCCTCGCCCCACATCTCGTCGAAGAACGCCTTATCGGCATCTGCGCTGGTCGTTGGCGGAAAGGTGTGGCTGGCCCACAACACGTCCAATCTCTCGCGCGCCGACATTCGCGGCTCGGCGCGGTCGAGCTCGGCCTCTCGCGCTGCGGCGAGTTCGCGGACAAGCGCCGTCTTGGTAAGGCCCGACCGTTCGGCGAGGCGAGTCACCAGGGCAGCGGTTTCCTCATCCTTGATATAGAGAGATGCCATCTTCCGTCTCCGGGGATATCCAGACATTATAGGTCAGGATATCCCCGCTTTCAATCAACTCGCGCCTTCATACGCCTCGACGATGCGTCCGACGATCGGGTGCCGCACGACGTCGGCCGAGCCGAAGCGGCAGATCGACAGGCCTTTGACCCCTTCGAGCCGCCCGACCGCATCGTTCAACCCGGACGCATTCATCCCGCCGGGCAGATCGGTCTGCTTGGGATCGCCGCACACCACCATGCGGCTATTCTCGCCGAAACGGGTGAGGAACATCTTCATCTGCGCGGGCGTGGTGTTCTGCGCCTCGTCGAGGATGATGAAGGCATCGGCCAGCGTGCGCCCGCGCATGAAGGCGATCGGCGCGATCTCGATCTCGCCCGAGGCGATACGCCGCTCGACTTGCTCTGCGGGGAGGCAGTCGTTCAAAGCATCGTACAAAGGACGGAGATAGGGATCGACCTTCTCCTTCATGTCGCCGGGGAGGAAGCCGAGCTTCTCGCCCGCCTCGACCGCGGGGCGCGACAGGATCAGGCGCTGGACGCTGCCGGTGATGAGCTGCGCTACCGCTTGCGCGACCGCGATGTAGGTCTTGCCGGTGCCCGCTGGCCCGAGCGCGAAGATGATGTCGTTGTTGAGCAGCTGCCGCATGTAATGCGCCTGCGCGATCGTGCGCGGGACGATCGTCTTCTTGCGCGTACGGATCATGATTTGCGGGACGGCCCCGCCGCCGGCATCGGCCTGGATGATCCCGGCGAGCGTCGGTTCGCTCGACATCGCGATCACCGCGTCGATCAGCCCGGTGTCGACGACTTCGCCACGCACGATGCGGTTGTAGAGCCCGTGGAGCACGTCGCGCGCCTGGGCGACCGCCTCTGCACTCCCTTCGAGCCCGACCTTGTTGCCGCGCGCGGTGATGTAGACGCCAAGCTTGTTCTCGAGCGCGAGCAGGTTCTGGTCGAATTCGCCGAACAGCTGCGCCATCAATTGGGGACGATCGAACACGAGTTCGGTGCGGCTGCGATCACCGGATTGCGCGGGGACGGGCTTGCGGCTCATGCGGTTCCTTAACGTCGGAGGGTGAGCAAAAGGTAGGGATCGCGGCGCGGATAGATAGGTGGCGATCGGAATATTCCGACGCGGCGCCCGCAGGCGCTGGGCGCGCGTGCGAGGATCAGCGGCGCAGGCCAATCCGTTCGAGCACGATGCGTCCGCCCGAGAGCAGGATCATGCCGACGCCCGCCGCGATATAGACCCACAAGGCCGCCGGATTGCGCTTCCATTGCGGCGGCACGAGTTCGGTCGGGGCGGGTTTGGGCATAAGCTGCGTTTTGCGCTTTTTGGGGAGGCGTGTCGAGGGGGCGCTTCTTTTTGAGCCCTCTCCCATTCTTCATGGGAGAGGGTTGGGTGAGGGTCTTCTGCTTCTTTCTGGCGGCGGCGGAAAAGAAGGAAGACCCTCACCCAACCCTCTCCCGCGAAGGCGGGAGAGGGCTTTAAGAAGAAGAGCGGAGGTTCCCCAGCATCGAATTCGCGCCCGCTTCCGCCAGCGTCACCTCGACCAGATCGCCGATCGCAGCATCGCTCACGAGATGGACCGATTGCAGCCACGGGCTCTTCCCGATTAGCTGGCCAGGCAGCTTGCCGGTGCGTTCCATCAACACCTGGCAGGTCCGCCCGACGGTCGCCGCGTTGAACGCCGCCTGGTCGCGGTTGAGCGCGGCCTGGAGGCGCTGGAGGCGGTCGTCCATCACGTCTTCGGGGACCTGATCGCCCATCGTCGCGGCGGGGGTGCCGGGGCGCGGACTGTATTTGAAGCTGTAGGCCTGGGCATAGCCGACCGCGTCGACCAGGCTCAGCGTTTCGCGGAAATCGGCCTCGGTCTCGCCGGGGAAGCCGACGATGAAATCGCCCGACAACGCAATGTCCGGCCGTGCCGCGCGGACGCGGTCGAGGATGCGGAGGTACGAGTCGCGGCTGTGGCTGCGGTTCATCGCCTTGAGGATGCGATCGCTGCCCGCCTGCACCGGCAGATGCAGGAACGGCATCAGCTTGTCGACCTGCGCGTGCGCGTCGATCAGCCCCTGCGTCATGTCGTTGGGGTGGCTCGTCGTGTAGCGGATCCGCGCGAGCCCCGGGATCGCATCGAGCGCGGCGATCAGGTCGTGCAGGCCGCGCGCGCCATCGGTCCAGGCGTTGACGTTCTGCCCGAGCAGGGTGAGTTCGCGCGCGCCGGCATCGACCAGCGCCTTGGCCTCGTCGACGATTTGCCCCCAACCGCGCGAGACTTCGCCGCCACGCGTATAGGGCACGACGCAATAGGTGCAGAACTTGTCGCAGCCTTCCTGCACCGTGAGGAACGCGCTCGGCGGCACGCGGCGGCGGGCGGGGAGGTGACCGAACTTGAGGTCAACCGGCATGTCGGTATCGAGCGCCGCCTCGCCCCGCGCTGCCTTAGCCACCAAGTCGGGCAAGTTGTGATAGGCTTGCGGGCCGACGACGACGTCGACCTTGGCGCGCCGCACGATCTCGGCGCCCTCGGCCTGTGCGACGCAACCGGCGACTGCGATCATCGGGGTGCGGCCCTGCTTGCCGGCATCCTTGCGCAGCCGGCCGATGTCCGAATAGACCTTCTCGGTCGCGCGCTCGCGGATGTGGCAGGTGTTGAGCACGACGAGGTCGGCGTCCTTCGCATCTACCTGCGTGAGGCCTTGCGCGGCCATCAGCTCGCCCATCCGGTCCCCGTCATAGACATTCATCTGGCAGCCGAACGATTTGACGGCGTACGTCTTGGGAGCGGTCTTGGGGGCGTGTGTGGGGTCTGACATGATCGGCGGCGCTATAGGCACAAAAGCGCCGGTGCAGAACCCCTGCTAGGCGGTCGGCGCGGGGCGTTCGAGACCGGCGGCGAGGACGCCGGGCAGCGTGTCGCCTTTGCCCGCCCAGGCGTCATGTCCGATGAACGGCGGGACGGGGCCGCACATCACCACCGACAGCGCCGCCTCGATGCGCCGCTTGCTCTCGGCCGCGATCAGCTTTCGGCCCGGGAAGTCGCGCGGATAGAAGGGTTCGAGGAAGTGCACCGCGACGCGGAACCGCTCTTTGCGTGCGAGCAGCCGCATCGCATTGGCCTTGCCGGTCTCGTCCCCGATCCAGGCGATATCCGCACCGACCGGGCCGTAGTCGAGCAGCACGGGCTGCACCATCACGCCCGGCGGCGGTGGCTCGAGCACCTTGAGCATCGGCGTCTTGAACGGCAGCAACGAGCGGCCGTCGGTGGTCGTGCCTTCGGGGAACACCGTGACCGACCAATTCTCGGCAAGCGTCTCGCGCAGTGCGTTGATCTGCTCGGCGACTCCCAGGCGATCCTCGCGCGCGACGAACACGGTGCGGTTGAGCGTGGCGAGCCAGCCGACCACCGGCGCCTCGCGGATTTCGGCCTTGGCGACGAACGCCGTGCCGCTTGCCCCCGCGATCGCGAGGATGTCGATCCAGCTGACATGGTTCGCAACGTAGAAGACGTCGCGTTTGAGCGGCACGCCGACGACGCGCACGCGCGCGCCGCAGATCCGTGCCGCGGTGCCGAGAAACAGGCGCGGCCAGGGCGAGGAAAGCCGCACCGTCCGCCACAGATAGTGCAGCGGAATCGCGAGCAGCAGCGTCACCGCGAGCAAGCTCACGCGCGTCCACAGCCTGACCCAGCCAAGCCAAGAGATCGGGGGCGGGCGGCCAGCGGCCGCGTCGGCCCGCGCCGAGGCGCGCGCCGCAGCCGCTTCAGCTCTTGCGGTCAAGGACGACGCCGTACAATTCCATGCGGTGATCGACCAGCCGGAAGCCGAGCCGTTCGGCGATCGCCTTCTGGAGCTGCTCGAGCTCGGGATCGACGAATTCGATGACCTTGCCGGTCTCGACGTCGATCAGATGATCGTGATGCGCCTCGGGCGCGGGCTCGTAGCGCGAGCGGCCGTCGCCGAAATCGTGGCGGTCGAGGATGCCGGCCTCTTCGAAGAGGCGAACGGTGCGGTACACGGTGGCGATCGAGATGCCCGGATCGATCGCCGAGGCGCGCTCATAGACCTTCTCGACATCGGGATGGTCTTCGGCATCGGAGAGGACGCGCGCGATCACGCGACGCTGGTCGGTGATACGCAGGCCTTTTTCGGCGCACAGGGCTTCAAGATCGATATGACGCGGCATGCGGCCGATGTAGGCGCTTCGCGGTTGTTGCGAAAGGGGATAGTGATACCAAGACTCTCTGATCAGGACCGATGGGCCCACGACCGCAGTCCGATGGACATGATGCGCCACGGCTGATCGGTGAGGCGGTTCCAGGCGAAGCAGCAATGGTCGAGGATGTCGTCGTAGGATTTGAAGATGCGGTTCGACAGCCAGTTGTCGCGCATGAACTGCCAGACGTTTTCGACCGGGTTGAGCTCGGGGCATTTTGCCGGCAGCGGCAGCAGCGTGATGTTGGCCGGGACGATCAGCCCCGCCGAGAGATGCCAGCCTGCCTGGTCAAGTATCAGCACGGCATGGGCGCCGGGCGTCACGGCGGCGGATATCTCGGCGAGGTGCAGCGTCATCCCTTCGGTATTGCAGCGCGGGAGCACCAGGGCCGCTCCCTTGCCCTCGGCTGGGCAGATGGCGCCGTAGATGTAAGCCGAGGTGGTACGTTGGTCCTTCGGCGCTGACGGACGTGTCCCGCGCTTGGCCCAGCGCCGGGTGATGCCGTTCTTCTGGCCGACCCGCGCCTCATCCTGCCACCACAGTTCTATAGGTGTACCGCCGGGGAGCGCTGCCCGGATCGCTGCCACTTGGGCGGGGAAGCCTTTTTAAAAACGTCAATGGCGTCAGCCGCCTGCGCATGATGCCTCGGTCGTGCCGTCAGCTTCCTGTAGCCCATGGCGCGCAGGTCGCGGCTCAGCGTCTGCTTGCTGACCGACACACCATATTCGTCGAACAGCCACTGGATCAAATCGACGATCCGCCAGCGCACCACGCCATGCGACGCCGGGACCGGGCCCTGTTCGATGATCTCGGCAAGCGCCCGCTTATGCTCTGGGCCAAGCACTGGACGGGGACCGGGGGCTTTGCCGTCGAGCAAGCCGTCGGGCCCGCTGGTATTGAAGCGCAGCACCCAGTCTCGAACCGTCTGCAAACCAACGCCGCCGACCTGTGCCGCCGCGTGCCGCGCACCACCATCGTAAATCACCGCCAGCGCCAGCAGCCGCCGGACCTGATTGGCGTCACCGCTCAAACGCGCCAACCTTCGAAGACCAGACCCGTCGAAATCGTCCCTTAGCCCAACCGCTGATGCCACCGCCAACCTCCCACCGTTTGCGATGTTGAATCAGATCATGACCGACTTGGGAATCCCCGGCGCTGAGTCAGGCTCCGAGGGACTTGGTATGAGTCGCAACAAGCCCGATCGACCAACCCTCGAGCCCCTCCCTGTCGTGGGAGGGGCAGTGGCAGGGGCTTAGCGTGCAGCGACCTTGCGGCGCTTGGTGCCGAGGCCAATCTTCTTGGCGAGCGTGCGACGCTGCTCGGCATAGTTCGGCGCGACCATCGGGTAATCGGCGGGGAGATTCCACTTCGCGCGATATTGCTCGGGGGTCATCTGATAATGCGTCATCAGATGGCGCTTGAGCATCTTCAGCTTCTTGCCGTCTTCGAGGCACACGATGAAGTCGGGCTTGATCGAAGAGCGCACCGAAACAGCGGGCTCTTGCTTGATGGTTTCAACGGGCGCCGGGCCACCAAGGCTGGTCAAAGCACCATGAACGTTTGCGATGAGCACCGGAAGATCCGAAACCGCAACGCTATTGTTGCTGACATGCGCAGCAACGATGTCCGCGGTCAACGTAATCAGGGTCTCCTGCAGTTCGTCCATCACGTCCATAATAATCCTTTCACGATCAACTCGGCAGGCGTCTCAGCCCGCCTGACCGCGCCTATCGCCGCTCCGCTCTCCCTGTGCAAGCAGTAATGAATATGTGACAAAAGGTTTAAGGTATTAAGCGGCGATACGTTAGAGCGTCATAAGTCTGTCCGTTGTGTCCGCGATAGTAATCGCGGCGTCGACCGGCCATGATAAAGCCCTCGGAACTATACAATTTAATGGCGTCATTGTCGCTGCGGACTTCGAGATGAATGCTGGTCGCGCCTTGCAATCCGGCATCGCCGATAACGGTACGCAGAAGAGCGCCAGCGACACCGCGGCGACGCAGATGCGGTGTAGTTGCGAGCAACAACAGTTCTGCTTCGTCGAGCACGCGACGCGACAAGGCGAAACCGGCGGATTCACCGCCAACTTCGGCAAGTGTCAGCCACACGCCTGGCATTGCGAGCAGGCCGAGGACTTGATTGTGCGTCCACGCCTCGCCGAAGCGCGGATCGAATGCCGCCTGCATCACACGATCGACACTCGCCAGATCGGCGACGGCGCCGGTCCGCAAGGCGATGCCGATCATCGTGCTCACGCTGCGGGCACGAGTGGCTTCGCGTCGGGCGCGCGGCCGTAGATCGGCTTGGGCTCGAGCGTCGCCCAGTGAGGCGGCAGCAACACCGCGTCGGCGGCGTCGGGCAAGCGTGGATCGGCGGCGATGGTCGGGTCGAGCGCGGTCAGGTAGCGGACGCCGCTGCCGATCGCGGTACGCCCTGCCAGCGCGGCGAGCGCCGCCTCGGGCCGCAGCGACGTAAAGGGACCGGTGTCCCGATCTGGCGGGGCAAAACCTTGCATGAAGACCTCGCCATGCCCGCCTTCGAGGATGATCGCAAGATCGCCACTGGCACCGCTGCCGAACGCCGTCGCGGCGAGCAGATTGAGCGAGGAATAGCCGGTGAGCCTTGCGCCCCAGCCGAGCGCGAGACCGCGCGCGGCGGCGATCCCGACGCGGATGCCGGTGAAGCTGCCCGGCCCGCAATCGACCAGGATCGCGTCGGCACGGCCACCGCCGGGCAAGTCGGCAATCATCGGAATCAGCCGCTCGGCATGCCCGCGCCCGACGACTTCATGCGTCTGGGCGAGGACCGTGCCATTCTCGATCAGCGCCACCGAGCACGCAGCGGTGGCGGTTTCGATTACTAGCGTGCGCGACAAGGGCGTCAGGCGAGCGTGTTGAATTTTTCGAACGCCGGGCGGGGGAGGCGCCCGTAGACCGTCGACGGATCGCCATGCCCGAGCGTTGCGATGAAATTGGTGGTCACGTTCGGTGTGTCGGCGAAGAACGCGGCGTCGACCGCCTTGCCGTCAAACCCCGACATCGGCCCGGTGTCGAAGCCGAGCGCACGCGCCGCGATCAGGAAATACGCGCCTTGGAGCGTCGAATTGCGGAAGGCCGACTCGGCCCGGACCTCTTCCTTTGCAAACCACGGCCGCGCATCGACGTGCGGGAAGAGTTCGGGGAGGTGATGGTGGAAGTCGCGGTCCATCGCGATGATCACCGTGACGGGCGCCTTGCGCACCTTGTCGGCGTTCGAATCCGAGCAGCAGACCGCGAGTTTTTCCTTCGCGGCGTCGCTGGTGCACCAGACGAAGCGCGCGGGAAGCTGATTGGTCGCGGTCGGG
The DNA here is from genome assembly GCF_035019905.1 of Sphingomonas sp. 10B4. NCBI lineage: Bacteria > Pseudomonadati > Pseudomonadota > Alphaproteobacteria > Sphingomonadales > Sphingomonadaceae > Sphingomonas > Sphingomonas sp. 10B4. The sequence continues at coordinate 29,789 of NZ_JASJVC010000004.1, forward strand.
GCCCATTTCATCAGGTCCCAGATCGCGTGCAGATCCTCGGTGCTGACCGGTTGATCGGTATAGCCGTTATAGCTGCGTGCGGTGCGGAAGATCTGGTCGAGCGCTGCGTCGTCGATGATGGCCATGCTCAGACTGCTCGCACTTCTGTGACTTCGGGGACGTAATATTTGAGCAATTGCTCGATACCATTCTTGAGCGTCGCGCTCGACGACGGGCAGCCGGCGCACGCGCCCTGCATCGCGAGGAACACCTTGCCCTTGTCGAAGCCGCGATAGACGATGTCGCCGCCGTCATTGGCGACCGCCGGGCGGATGCGCGTCTCGATCAGATCCTTGATCTGCGCGACGATGTCGGCGTCGGCGGGATCGTCGTTGAAGCTATCCTCGGCGGGGACTGCGATGCCACCGGCATTGCCAGGTTTGAACAGCGGCATGTTGGCGCTGAAATGATCGAGCAGCAGGCCGAGCACATCGGGCTTGAGCGCCGACCAATCGACCCCGGCGGCGGCGGTGACCGAAACGAAATCGCGCCCGAAGAACACGCCGGTGACGTCACCCAGGCCGAACAGCGCGTCTGCGAGCGGCGACGCCTCGGCGTCCTCGGGCGTGACGAAATCGCGGGTGCCCGCTTCCATCACGACACGGTTGGGGAGGAATTTGAGCGTCGCCGGGTTGGGCGTCGTTTCGGTTTCGATCAACATGCCTGCCATGTGGCGCGCGTGTGCGGCGGGTGCAAGGGTGGATATGGAAACGCTGGGGTGCTGGCGGTCGCCGCATTCCGCCGCTATCTACGCCAGATGATCTCGCCCTCGCGTATGACGCGCTTCGCCTTCGCTTCCGTCCTGGTCCTGGCTGCCGTGCCGCAGGTCGTCGCCCAGACCGCTCCCGCGCAGCCCGCACTGCGCGCCGCCAACACGCCGGTCGATCCGCAGAGCGCGATCGCAAGCCGCGAGGCGTGGCTCTACAAAGGCAGCGACATTACCCCCGATCCGGCGTGGCATTTCGGTACGCTGAAAAATGGCCTGCGCTATGCGGTGCGCAAGAACGGCGTCCCGCCAGGCCAGATCTCGATGCGCGTGCGGATCGACGCGGGTTCGCTCTACGAGACCGACCCCGAGCGCGGCTTCGCGCATCTCATCGAGCATCTCTCGTTCCGCGGCTCGCAATACGTTCCCGATGGCGAAGCCAAGCGCATCTGGCAGCGGATGGGCACGACCTTCGGCTCGGACACCAACGCACAGACCACGCCGACGCAGACGGTCTACAAGCTCGATTTGCCGAGCGCGACCGAGGCGGGGATCGACGAGAGTCTCAAGATCCTGTCGGGGATGGTCTCCAACCCCAACATCACCGCGACCGCGCTGGGGGCCGAGCGGCCCGCGGTGCTCGCCGAACAGCGCGAGCAGCCGGGCCCGCAAGTGCGCGTGATCAATGCGCTCAACGAGACGTTCTTCGCCGGTCAGCCGCTCGCCGACCGTTCGCCGATCGGCCACGTCAAGGAGCTGGAGGCGGCGACCGCCGACACCGTTCGCGCGTTCCATGATCGCTGGTATCGCCCCGAGCAGACGCTCGTCGTGATCGCGGGCGATTTCGATCCGGCCAAGCTCGAGACGATGGTCGCGAAGAATTTCGGCGGGTGGAAGGGCATCGGCCCCAATCCCGCCGACCCCGATTTCGGCAAGCCCGACCCCAAGCAGACCACCACCAAGGCGGTGGTCGAGCCCGGCATTCCGACGCGGATCGAAATGGCGATCGTGCGGCCGTGGCAGTACAATGACGATACGATCGTCTTCAATCAGAAGCGGCTCGCCGATTTCATCGCGCTCGCGGTGATCAACCGCCGGCTCGAGACGCGCGCGCGCTCGGGCGGCAGTTATATTGCCGCCGCAGTGCGGCTCGACGATCCGTCGCGCTCGGCCAACGGCACCTTCGTGACGATCCTGCCGGTCGGCTCGGCGTGGGATCCGGCGTTGAAGGATGTGCGCGCGGTGATCGCCGACGCACAGGCCTCGCCGCCGACCAAGGCCGAGATCGAGCGCGAGCTCGCCGAGCAGCGCGTGTCGTTCAAGACGCAAGTCGACACCTATCGCGCCGAGGCCGGTAGCAAGGAAGCCGACGACATGGTCCAGGCGCTCGACATTCGCGAGACGACGACCTCGCCGGCGGTGATCCAGGGCGTGTTCGAGGATGCGGTCAAGAAGGGCTTCTTCGCCCCCGACAAGATCCTCGCTGCGACCAAGCGGCTGTTCCAGGGCACCGCGACGCGCGCGCTGATCTCGACGCCGACCGCCGAGCCGGGGCTCGAGACGACGCTTGCCAACGCGCTCAAGGTCGATGTGAAGGGGCTCGCGGGGAAGCGCACGCGGCAGGGCAATGTGACCTTCGCCAGCCTGCCCAAGTTCGGCGCGCCGGCAACGATCGTCTCGAACACGCCGATCAAGGAGTTCGAGATGCAGGAGTACAACCTGTCGAACGGCGTGCGCGTGCTGGTCTATCCGACGACGTCGGAGGACAGCCGCGTCTATGTCCGCGTGCGCTTCGGCGGCGGCTACAACGCGCTGCCGTCGAACAAGGAGACGCCAGCCTGGGCAGCCGATCTCGCGCTCACCGCGGGTGGCATCGGCAAGCTCAACCAGGGCGATCTCGACGCGCTGACCTCGGGGCGGCGGATCGGGCTCGATTTCGGAATCGACGAGGACGCCTTCCTCTACAATGCGCTGACCTCGCCGACCGATCTCGACGACCAGTTGAAGCTGATCGCCGCCGCCATGTCGGCACCGGCGTGGGATCCGGCGCCGGTGCTGCGCGCGCGCGCGGTCGCGGTGTCGTCTTATGCCGGCGCGAATGCGTCGCCGACGGGCGTGCTGTCGCGCGATCTCGATCGCTTGCTGCGCGATGGCGATCCGCGCTGGGGTACGCCGAGCCTCGCCGCGATCAACGCGACGACGCCTGCCGCCTTCCGCGCCTTGTGGGAGCCGCTGCTCAAGACCGGGCCGGTCGAGGTGATGGTGTTCGGCGATATCAAGGCCGACGTTGCGATCGCGGCGGTGCAGAAGACGCTCGGCGCGCTCCCGCCGCGCACCGCGGCGACCGAGCAGACCCCGCCGCCGCATTTCCCGGCGCACAACACCACGCCCGTCACGCGCACGCATGACGGCCCGGCGAACCAGGCGGCGGCGGTGATCGCGTGGCCGACCGGCGGCGGCGTCGCGGGCCTATCCGAAGCACGGCGGCTCGAAGTGCTCGCGGCGATCTTCAGCGACCGGCTGTTCGACCGGCTGCGCTCGCAGGCGGGCGCGAGCTACAGCCCCAACGTGTCGAGTGACTGGCCGACTGGCTTCCCGACCGGCGGCAAGATGGTCGCGATCGGCCAGGTGGCGCCCGAGAACATCCCGCTATTCTTCAAGCTCTCGCGCGAGATCGCGGCCGAGCTGGTGTCGACGCCGATCGACGCCGACGAACTCAAGCGGACGATCGGGCCGATGCAGCAGTCGATCCAGCGCCAGTCGACCGGCAACCAGTTCTGGATGAACCAGCTCGACGGCGCGACCTATGATCCGACGCGGATCAATGCGCTGATGCATCTCTATTCGGATATTTCGAACATCACCGCGGCGCAGCTGCAGGAGACCGCGGCGAAGTATTTGCGGCCCGATCGCGACTGGACGCTGCAGGTGGTGCCGGCGGGCGAGGGGAAGAAGTAAGCCCTCACGTCACCCCGGCCGTGTGCCGGGGTCTACCCCGCCGCGCGTGCTACGACGGCGGCGCGAGGGGCGTGGTGGACCCCGGCACAAGGCCGGGGTGACGCGTTACAGGTGCGAGGCCGAGGGTCAGCGGATCGGCGAGTTCGGGTCGAGCCGCATGTCGAGATACTTGTCCACGCTGCCCATCAGCTGCGGCATTTCGTGTTCGAAGAAATGGTTCGCCTTGGGGATCGTGTCGTGGTGGATCGTGATGTGCTTTTGCGTGCGCAGCTTGTCGACCAGCTTCTGCGTCGCGAGCGGGGGCGAGACTTCGTCATTCTCGGCTTGAATGATGATGCCGCTCGCCGGGCACGGCGCAAGGAAGGTGAAGTCGTACATGTTCGCCGGCGGCGCGACCGAGATGAAGCCCCGGATTTCCGGGCGGCGCATCAGCAGCTGCATGCCGATCCACGCGCCGAAGCTGACGCCCGCGATCCAGGTGGTCTGCGCCTCGGGGTGGAAGCTCTGCACCCAGTCGAGCGCCGACGCCGCGTCGGACAGCTCGCCCACGCCGTTGTCGAACGTGCCCTGGCTCTTGCCGACGCCACGAAAATTGAAGCGCAACGTCGCGAAGCCGCGGCGCTGGAAGGTCTTGTAGAGCTCCATCACGATATGGTTGTTCATCGTGCCGCCGGCTTGCGGATGCGGGTGGAGGATCATCGCGACGGGCGCGCGCGGGCGCGGGCCGGGGACGAAACGACCTTCGAGGCGACCATCGGGGCCGGGGAAAATGACTTCTGGCATCGGACCTGCTGACTGTAGAATGTGGGGCGCGGCCCGTAGGATATGGGCGCGGGAGCTTGTGCGCTATATAGCCATGACCCTGCTTTTCGCAATCTTAACGGAGCCGCCCCGCTTTTGACCGACCGTCCCGCTTCCCGCCTCTATCTCGATCACGCGGCGACGACGCCGATGCTGCCGGCCGCGATCGCCGCGGTGGAGGCGGGGATGCGCAGCTGGGCGAACCCGTCCTCGCCGCATGCCGAGGGTCGCGCGGCGCGCGCGGCGCTCGAGGCGGCGCGGGCGAGGATCGCCGCTGCCTATGGCTGGGGCGGCGAGACGATCCTGACAAGCGGGGCGAGCGAGGCGCTGGCGATCGCACTGGCGCGCGCGGTGGCGGCGCGGCGGCTGATCTCGGCGGTCGAGCATGACGCGGTGATTCGTGCTGGCGGCGATGCCGGCGTGGTGCCGGTCGATGGCCAAGGGTTGCTTGATTTGACCGCGCTTGCCGCGATGCTCGACGGCGAACGCGCGATCGTCGGGGTGCAGTGGTGCAACAGCGAGACGGGAGTGCGGCAGCCGATCGCCGAGATCGCCGCGATCGTTCGTGCCGCGGGATCGCTGCTGCTGGTCGATGGTGCCCAGATGCCGGCGAGCGCTGCCGGCGACGTCGTCGAGCATGCCGATTTCCTGGCAATCTCGGCGCACAAGCGCGGTGGCCCGCCGGGGATCGGCGCGCTGCTGGTGCGCGATATCGCGACGCTCAGCCCGACCGGCGGGCAGGAACGCGGCTATCGCGGCGGGACCGAGAATGTGCCCGCCGCGCTTGGTTTTGCTGCGGCTTTGGCTGAGGCGGAAGATGTAGCGGCGATGCGCTCGCTGCGTGCGAAGCTCGATGACGCGATCGCACGCTCGGGCGGCCAGCTCGTCGCAGCCGACGCGCCGCGGCATCCGGCGATTGGCGCGTATCGCATGCCGGGGATGGCGGCGGCGACGCAGTTGATCCGCTTCGATATGGCGGGGATCGCAGTGTCGGCCGGGAGCGCGTGTTCTTCGGGGAGCATGAAGCCGAGCCATGTGCTCGGCGCGATGGGGTGGAGCATCGAGGCGTCGCGCGAGGTGCTGCGCGTCAGCTTCGGGCGCACGACGACCGAGGCCGATGTCGATCGCTTCATCGCCGAGTGGCGCAGCGTCGCGCGCTCGGCGCGGGCGTTCGCGGCATGATCTACCTCGATTACCAGGCGACCACGCCGCTCGCGCCCGAGGCGTTCGATGCGATGCTGCCGTGGCTGCGCGACCAGCACGCCAATCCGCATTCTGCGCATGCCGCTGGGCGCAAGGCGAAGGCGGTGGTCGAGGTCGCGCGGCTGCGGAACGCCGATCTTTTCGCGGGCGAGGGCGATATCGCCTTCACCAGCGGCGCGACCGAGGCGCTCAACTGGGCGATCAAGGGTACGCAAGGGCCGATCGTGACGCTCGCAACCGAGCATGCCGCCGTGCTCGACACGGTCGAAGCCGAGCGCGCGCGCGGCCGCACGGTGACCATCCTTCCGGTAGGCACGGACGGGCTCGTTGATCTGGGCGTTGCGGAGGCGGCGATCGGGCCGGGGACGGGGCTCGTTGCGGCGATGCTGGTCAATAACGAGATCGGCGTGGTCCAGCCGATCGCCGAACTGGCCGAGCTCGCGCATCGCGCCGGTGCGTTGATGCTGTGCGACGCGGTGCAGGGGTTTGGACGTGTCTCGATTCCGTCGAACTGCGACCTCGTCGCGCTGTCGGCGCACAAGGTCTATGGACCCAAGGGCATCGGGGCGCTGTGGATCCGCAAGGGAGTCACGCTCGCGCCGTTGCTGCATGGCGGCGCGCAAGAAGCTGCGGGACGATCGGGCACGTTGTCGCCTGCGCTGTGTGCGGGGTTCGGCGAAGCGGCGCGGCTGCTGCAGACGGAGGAATATCCCGACGCGCTCAAGGTCGACTGCCTGTGGACGCTCGCCACCAAACGCCTCGGCCCCGACTGGCATATCAACGGATCGACCGAGCAGCGCTATCACGGCAATCTCAACGTCCGCCGCGATGGGCTCGACGTCGCGCGGTTGATGTCCGACCTCCGCGATATCGCCTTTTCGGCGGGGTCGGCCTGTGCGAGTGGCTCTGGCCGATCGAGCCATGTGCTGCGCGCGATCGGTCTCTCCGAAGCGCAGGCGCGCTCGAGTATCCGGCTGGGCTTTGGTCGCTACACGACCGAGGCGGAGCTGGCAGAGGCGATCGACCGGATCATCGCGGCGGCCGACGCGCAACGGATCGCGGGAGGAATTGCGGCATGACGCTGGTACGCTTCATCGGAATCGACGGGACACTGCGCGAGGTCGATGCCGCGCCCGGCGCGCGGCTGCTCGAGGTCGCGCAGGCCGATGGCCAGCCGCTCGAGGGAACGTGCGAAGGGCAGATGGCCTGCTCGACCTGCCACGTCATCGTCGCCGCCGAGGATTTCGCCAAGCTCCCGCCGCCGAGCGAGGATGAAGAGGATATGCTTGACCTCGCCGCTGGTGCGACGCGGACCAGCCGGCTCGCGTGCCAGATCCTGATCACGCCTAATCTCGATCAATTAACTGTCAGGATTCCCGGCGAAGTTCGGAACATGCAGGGTCGTTGATCATTACGCTCGCGTACCCCTTGGTACGCACTGGGAGAGATTTGATGAAGCTTGCAGCCCTTGTTTCGGCTGGCCTGATCGCCGCCGCTGCCCTCGTTCCCGCCGCCGCCAGCGCGCAGCAGAACCGCCACGACCGCGTCGTAACGCGGACCGTCCATACCGAGCGCCACAACGGCTACCGCAACCACACGCGCCGCGTCTGCAAGGTGACCTATCGCCATCACAAGCGCATCCGCACGTGCCGCACGGTCCGCTACTGAGACCGGCTAGGCAAGCCCCGCTGATAAAGCGGGCTTGATCCCGCCGCCCGACCCCGCCATATGCGCCGCGGGAGTCGGGCGGACGTAGTCGTCGCCAACCTGGTCAGATCCGGAAGGAAGCAGCCACAACGATTTCGCTACGGGTCGTTCCGGCTCCCACCGCGCAGGCGCCACGCTGCACCGCAGTTGTAGCGCGAGGTCGCAGCAAGCGCGGCCGGCGGCGCCTCCAGCGCCGTCCGACGACACGGCTTAGCCGGGCCGCCGCTCAACCGCCCGACCGCAGCAAAGCCTGGAGCCGATCCTCCAGCCGCTGCGGCGCGCACACGTCGGTCGACCGATCGCGCTGCGTCACGGTTTCATCGCGCTACGCCCGGCGCAACCTTCGCCGCGGCGGCATCGTTTCGACCATGAAGCAATCGCGAGTTTTCCGCATGACCGGCCTTATCTCCACGATTCTCGTCGCCGGGCGCGACCGTCAGCGGCTGAGCGAGATCGTCCAGGTGGCGTCGCGGTTCGGGCTCGGGGTACTGCTCGCGCAGCTCGGGCTCGATCGCGCGCCGGTCGATGCGGCGCTGCCCGACGAGCCCAATACGCTGCCGCGCAGGACGCGGCTCGCGCTCGAGGAACTCGGCCCGACCTTCGTCAAGCTTGGTCAGATCCTCGCAACCCGCGGCGATTTGCTGACGCCCGAATGGATCGCCGAACTCGAGCTGCTCCATTCGCGTGCGCCGACGTTGCCGTTCGAGACGCTGCGCCCGGCGGTCGAGGCGGCGCTCGGCCAATCGCCCGAAACCGCGTTTGCGACCTTCGATCCCGCGCCGCTCGCTGCGGCGTCGATGGCGCAAGTGCACCGCGCGACGCTCACCGATGGCAGCGCGGTCGTGCTCAAGATCCGGCGCCCAGACATCCGCCCGCGGATGGAGGCGGATCTCCGCCTGATCGCGCACCTCGCCGCGCTGGCCGAGACGGGCAGTGCGGAGGCGCGGCGTTTCCGGCCGTCGGAGATGATCCGGCAATTGGCCGAGGCGGTGCTCGAGGAACTCGATTTCACTGCGGAGGGGCGCAACGCCGACCGCCTGCGCGCCGATTTCGCCGACGATGCGCGGATCATCATTCCGCAGATCCACTGGGAATGGACGTCGGAGACGCTGTTGGTGATGGACTATGTCGCAGGGGTGCCGCCGCGCGACGGCGCGACGCTGCGTGCCGCCGGGATCGACCCGAGCGCGATCGCCGCGCTCGGAGCCGATCTCGTGCTCGACATGGTGCTCGTCAACGGGCGCTTCCACGGCGATCCGCATCCAGGCAATCTGCTGTGCCTGCCGGGCAATCGCATCGCGTTGCTCGATCTCGGGATGATCGGCCATGTCTCGCCGCGGCGGCGCGAGGAATTCATCGGTTTCGTCCAGGCGCTGTCGCGGTCCGATCCGGCGCAGCTGGCCGATGTGCTGGCGGTATGGTCGGCGGGGAGCGGCGTGCCGCGCGAGCGCGTGCAGGCGGCGGCGGAGCGGCTGATCGTCCGTCACGGCGGCGGTCGCGTGCTGCTCGCGCCGATCGTCGGCGATCTGCTGCCGCTGATGCGCGACGAAGGCATGACGATGCCGCCCGATCTGCTGCTGATCTTCAAGGCGCTGGTGACGATCGACGGCGTGTTGCAAGCGATCGAGCCCGATTTCGATCTCTCGGCGGCGATGCAGCGCGCGACCCTGCGAATCGTCAAGGCGCGGCTGTCGTCGGAGCATTGGGCGCCGGTCGTGCAGGCGCTTGCGTGGGAGGTGATCAAGCTTGGCGACGATGCCCCGCGGCTCGTCCGCGCGGCGGTCCGCCGGCTCGAGGCGGACCCCGCCGGACCGGTGCAGAGCGATCCGGCGGCGGCGATCCTGGCCGTCGGGCGCTGGATCGCGGCTGCGGTGCTCGTTGCCGCGGGGATCATTGCGGCGGCGCTGTTCCTTGCCTGAGCGGGGCAGGGCGCGCTAATCGCCGCGTCGCGCACCAACCCTTCGACACGGCGCGCCCGCCGCGCTAGACCGCCCGGCGATGTCCGACTCCTTCGATCTCGACCTTCCCGCCACCGCCTCGAAGGACGCATACCGCGTCCTCGCGCGCAAATATCGACCGCAGACCTTCGGCGAGCTGATCGGCCAGGATGCGATGGTCACCACGCTCGGCAATGCGATCCGGCGCGGGCGGCTCGCGCATGCCTTCCTGCTGACCGGCGTGCGCGGGGTCGGCAAGACCTCGACCGCGCGATTGCTGGCGAAGGCGCTCAATTGCATCGGGCCCGACGGCAGCGGCGGCCCGACGATCGACCCGTGCGGCGTGTGCGAGCCGTGCGTCGGGATCGCCGAGGGGCGGCACATCGACGTGATCGAGATGGATGCCGCGAGCCATACCGGCGTCGACGACATGCGCGCGGTGATCGATGCCTCGCGGATGACTGCGTTCGTGGCGCGCTACAAGATCTACATCATCGACGAAGTCCACATGCTGTCGAAGAACGCGTTCAACGCGTTGCTGAAAACGCTCGAGGAGCCGGCCGAGGGCGTGAAGTTCGTGCTCGCGACGACCGAGGTCAACAAGGTGCCGGTGACGGTGCTGTCGCGCTGCCAGCGCTTCGATTTGCGCCGCATCCCGGCCGAGAAGCTCGCCGAGCATTTCGCGCGGGTTTCGAAGGCCGAAGGCGTCGAGGCCGAGCCCGAGGCCTTGGGGCTGATCGCGCGGGCGGCGGAAGGCTCGGCGCGCGACGGGCTGTCGATCCTCGACCAGGCGATCGCGCATGCCGATATGGACGGCGGCGCGGTGAGTGCGGCGGCGGTGCGCGACATGCTCGGCCTGTCCGATCGCGGTGCGATCCGTGACTTGATGGCGTTGCTGATCGCGAGCGACGGCGTTGGCGCGCTTGCCGCGCTTCGTCGGCAATACGATCTCGGCGTCGATCCGCTCGGCGTACTGCGCGGGCTGCTCGAAACGGTCCATGCGACGACGCTGGTGAAGCTCGGCGCGACGCAGGAAGCGGGGCAGGCGACCGAAGAGCGCGAGGCGCTGGTCGGCTGGGCCGAGACGCTGTCGTTCGCGGTGCTCCACCGGCTGTGGCAATTGCTGCTCAAGGGCCATGACGAAGTCGCCCGCGCGGCGATGCCGATCGAGGCGTGCGAGATGGCGTTGTTGCGGCTCGTCCATGCCTCGAGCCTGCCCGATCCGGGCGAGCTCGCGCGAATGATCGCGGCGGGCGCGCCGATGATGGCGGCGCCGGTCGCGCAAGCTGCCGCCGCACCGGCGCAGGCGCCCGCCGCCGAGGCGGTCTTGCCGAGCACGGTCGAGGGGATCGTCGCGCTGCTCGAGGATGCCGGCGAACTCGCGCTGTCGTCGCGGATCGTGCATCATGCGAGCGTGATCAGCATCGTCGAGGCCGAGCTCGTGCTGAGCAACGCGCGCCCGCTGCCGGCCGATCTGGTCGGCGATCTCGGTGCCGCGCTCAAAGCGCTCACGCGCCGCGCGTGGAAGATCACGACGTCGCCCAAACCCGGCCGGCCGACATTGCGCGAGGCCGAAGCAGCCCAATATGAGAGTTTCAAGGCCAGCATCTTGGCAAGCCCGATGATCGAAGCGGCGTTTGCCGCTTTCCCGGGCGCCGAGCTGCCCGAGACCGAGATCAAAAGCTTGCTCGAAAAAAGGAGACATACCGCATGAAGAGCATCGAAGATATCATGGCGATGGCGCAGAACGTCCAAGCCGAGCTGACCAAGGCGCAGGACGGGCTCGACAAGATCGAGGTCGAAGGGGCAGCCGGCGGCGGGCTCGTAAAGGTGCGGGCGTCGGCCAAGGGGCGGATCATCGGGATCGAGATCGACCCGTCGCTGCTCCAGCCGAGCGAGAAGCAGATGGTCGAGGATCTGGTGATCGCGGCGTTCAACGACGCGAAGGTCAAGGCCGACGCGGCGTCGGGCGCCGAAATGGCGAAGATGACGAGCGGCATTCCGTTGCCGCCGGGCTTCAAGCTCCCGTTCTAAACGGCTCGTACGCCACGGGCCTTCGCTCGTTTCTGGGAGGCGGGTGATGTGCCTGGATCGGTCCGCTCGAAGCGGCAGCGGCTGAGTCGGACAGGGCGCTGCCGCCACGGTATGAAGGGTTCGTTTCCGAAAGGGCCGGATCGGAATATTTGTGGCGGCGCCGACACATAACGTCAACAATCATGTGCATTCGACGTCAAAGCGCTTTTCAACCTTTCAACTGACATTCATCATCCTGGCAACCGGCTGAGAGAAGCCGAGCTTAACAGGGATATGAAATGCTTGTAGGAACACCTCGTGGGCGGGCTTTGCTCGCCCTGTCCGCGTCGCTCTTTGCGATCGTGACGGCAAGTTCAGCGGTCGCACAGGACACCGCGCCAACGCCCGGCAGCGTCCCGCCCACCACCCAGCCAGCCACTGCCGACGACACGACCGGCGAGATCGTCGTCACCGGATCGCGCATCCGCAATCCGAACGGCGCGTCGGCTGTTCCGATCAACTCGATCAGCGCTGCCGAATTGCTGCAGACCGGCACGACCAACATCGGTGAAGTGCTCAACAAGCTGCCCGGCACTGCCAACACGTTCAGCCAGGCAAACTCGACTCGTTTCCTCGGCACCGCCGGCCTCAACCTGATCGATCTCTACGGCCTGGGTACGCAGCGCACGCTGGTCCTCGTCAACGGCCGCCGTCACGTCGCTTCGGACGTGCTCAACAACGCGGTTTCGACCGACATCAACACCATCCCGAGCGACCTGATCGAGCGTGTCGACATCGTCACCGGCGGCAGCTCGGCAATCTATGGTTCGGACGCGATCGCTGGCGTCGTGAACTTCGTCCTCAAGGATCATTTCGAAGGTCTGCAGGTTCGCGGCCAGGGTAACATCACCCCGCACGGCGATGCCGGATCTTATTATGGCAGCCTGCTCGCCGGCAAGAATTTCGCCGATGGCCGCGGCAACATCGCGGTCGATCTCGAATATGCGCGGCAGAACAGCCTCTACGCCTCGGACCGTTCGAACTATGCCAGCAGCAACGGCTTCGTGCTGGTGAACTCGGCCGGCGGTGCCAACACGTCGGGGCCTGCCAACAACCAGTTCTTCAACGACCGTCGCACCGGCACGATCTCCGATGGCGGCCTCGTCGCCTTCGGCAGCACGACGGGCGCATGCGGCCGCGATTCGCAGGGCCGTGCGTTCACCTGCAACTATCTGTTCCAGCCGGACGGTTCGCTGGTGCAGCAGACCGGCACGCGCGTCGGTCTCGCGCCGACCGCGGGTTCGCCCTCGGGCAGCTCGTTCATCGGCGGCAACGGCAACACCGGGCGTGAAAACACGCTGGTCCAGCTCTACCCCGAACTCGATCGCTATTCGGCGAACCTGATCGGCCATTTCGAAGTCTCGCCGGCGTTCGTTCCGTTCGTCGAAGCGAGCTTCGTGCGCACCAATTCGGTCGGGCAGGGCTCCTCGGGTCCGGCGTTCATCACCGGTTCGACGATCGGCAGCGCGTTCGGCTATTCGGCACCGCTGTCGACCTATGAGCGGCCGAACCTCGACAATCCGTATCTGTCGACTCAGGCGCGCGCGCAGATCATCTCGGCATTGGTTGCCGGTGGCGCCAACCCCGCGAACATCACGGGGGCGACGCGCTTCACGCTGCGCCGCAACCTGACCGATCTCGGCACGCGTACCGAATCGGCGACGCGCGACACGTATCGTATCGTCGGCGGCGTCCGGGGTGATCTCAGCAGCCACCTCAACTACGAGGTTTCGGCGAACTATGGCGAGTTCATCGAGAACACCCGCCTCGAAGGCGTGATGAACACCCAGCGTTTCCTGCTCGCAATGGACGCGCAGCGGAACGCATCGGGCCAGATCGTCTGCGGTTCGCAGATCAGCGCTGCCCGTGCCGGTACCGATCTCAACGGCGATGCCGCCAACCTGGCGCGCGACATCGCGGCGTGCGTTCCGATCAATCCGTTCGGCAACGGCAACATCTCGCAAGCTGCCAAGAGCTACCTGCTCAACTCGATCTCGGCTTCTGGAAAGCTGACGCAGCTCGACATCGTGGGTACGATCGCGGGCGATACGGGTGCCTTCTTCAACTTGCCGGGCGGCCCGATCCGCGGCTCGGTCGGTGGCGAATATCGTCGTGAAACCGCGCGCTATGCGCAGGATGCGGGGGTCGCGAACGGCTATTATTTCTACAATGCGATCCCGGCCTTCACGCCGACGTCGTTCGAGGTGAAGGAAGCGTTCGCCGAGGTTCAGCTGCCGCTGCTCCGCGATCTGCCGTTCGCCAAGGAACTGACCGTCGGTTCGGCCGCACGCGTTTCGAACTATAAGGGTTCGGCGGGCACGACTTGGACGTACAATGCGACCGGGACCTACAAGCCGATCGATCAGATCACGTTCCGTGGATCGTACAACATCGCGATCCGCGCGCCGAATCTGGCCGAGCTCTATTCGCCGCAAAGTCAGAACTTTGCGCCGAACTTCATCGATCCGTGCGCTGCGGATCATATCAATGAAGGTTCGGCCAACCGCGCCGCGAACTGCGCCGCTGCCGGTCGTCCGGCCGGATACAACTACTCCTATGTCCAGTCGCTGGTATATCGCAGCGGCGGCAACCCTGATCTCAAGGCGGAAGAATCGCGCTCGATCACGGCGGGTGTGGTGTTGCAGCCGGTCCGCGACCTCGTCCTGAGCGTCGATTATTACGACATCAAGGTCGACAACGTGATTCAGTCGGTCGATGGGCAGACGATCGTCGATCAGTGCTACGATCTGTCGAACCCGAACAACCAGTTCTGCGGCCAGTTCAAGCGTGCCGGTGCGACGGGTGGTTCGGGCGGCGAAGAGCCGTTCCGTATCATCGAGGGCAGCCTGCTCGCCTCGTCGCTCAACTACGCCAAGCTTCAGGCGCGCGGCATCAACACCGACGTCACCTATCGCCACAAGTTCGGTGACTTCGGCGCCACGGTGCATGTAGTGTGGAGCCATTCGATCCTGAACGACGCGTTCACGGACCCGACCGATCCGACCTATATCACGCGCTACAACACGACCGTCGGCATTCCGAAGGATCGCGTCAACGCCAGCTTCGGCTTCACCTACAACAAGCTCTTCCTGAACTATCAGGTGCGCTACATCTCGCCGCAGCTGATCGGCGATTACGAGACGGTGAACTCGGTTCAGGGTCGCGCGCCGACCAACCCGAACCAGTATCCGAACAACTACTACCCGGCGGTCGATTATCACGATTTCCGTCTGGGCGTGAACGTGACGCCGAAGTCGACCTTCTATGTCGGCATCGATAACGCCTTCGACCGGCAGCCGCCCTACGGCTCGACCGGCATCGGCGGCGGCACGGCGATCTTCGACAATATCGGTCGCCGCCTGTACGCAGGTGTCACCGCGAACTTCTGATCGGCTTCGATCGGAACGACACCTTGGGGTCGCCGCGAAAGCGGCGGCCCTTTTTGTATCGCGAAGCGCGTGTGGCATGGGAGTAGATGATGCCTGGTAATCCACCCCCGCCAGCATGGCTGGTCGCGATCGAGCGTGATGCGAATGCCGGCAGCGGCGCGGCGTTGCTCGAGCTTGCGCGCTTGTACCTGGTGGGCCGCGACGTCCCGCGCGATCTGCCGCGCGCGCGCGACTATTTCGCGCAGGCAGCGGCTGCGGGGGAGCAGGCTGCGGCAGCGGTGTATCGTGCATTTGTCGCCAATGGCACGGGCGGCGCGCCGGACTGGCCTGCGGCGGTGCGGTTGCTCGAGGCAGATCGCGTCGATCCCGATGCGGCGGAGCAGCTTTCGCTGATCGCCGCGATGGCGCTGGATGAAACGGGCGCGGGACCGATGCCGCTCGTGGGTGAGCCGCTCAGCGCACAGCCACGGATCCTCCTGTTCCGGCGGTTCCTGAGCAACGCGGAAGCAAACTATCTCGTCGCGCGTGCCACGCCACGCTTTCAGCCTGCACTCGTCGTGCATCCCGTGACGGGCCAGCAGATCCCCGACCCGATTCGGACATCGAACCTGGCTGCGTTTCCGCTCGCGCTCGAACAGCCAGCAATCCACGCGATCAATCGCCGGATTGCGGCAGCGAGCCAGACCGACGTGGGGGCTGGCGAACCGCTGACGGTGCTGCGCTATCGGCCGGGGCAGCAATATCGCGCGCATCTCGACACCTTGCCTCGCGTCGAAAACCAGCGCCTCGCGACGATGCTCGTCTATCTCAACGACGGCTATGGTGGTGGCGAAACCCACTTTCCGAAAATCGGCCTCAAAGTCCGGGCGCAAAAGGGGGATGCCTTGCTCTTTTACAATGTGCGCGATGGCGGGCAGCCCGATCCGCTCACCTTGCATGAAGGCATGGTGGTCTCGGCCGGAGAAAAGCTGGTCGCATCGCGCTGGATCCGGCAGTCTCGTCTGAGGCTGTGATATCACCATAGCGTGACGCGCGATCGCCGCTGGCGCTTTTGGCGCGGGCGAGGACGAAGCCGGTTGTTCGACCATGCGCTTTGGGTGTGCGTCAGCTTTATTCGTCGCCTGTACCCGCTGGGGGGTTGGGAACGCGGCTCGCTGCCGCTACCCTTGCGCCAATGTTTGGAAGTGGCGACGTTGCAGCAATTCTGGTCGGGGTCGCACTCGCCGTGTTTATCGGCGGGACCGGCTGGGTGCTGTACACCGGCCTGCGCGCGCGGCGGGCCGCGTCCGATGCGATCGCGAGCAATGCCCGATTGGGTGCGATGCTCGCGTCGGCGCCTGCGCTGGCGATGGTCGTGCGCGCCGACGGGCGGGTCGAATGCAGCGCCCGGCTCGCGTCGTGGCTCGGGCTGTCGACGCCGCCGCGCTATCTTGACGATCTCGCACAGGCCGATGCCGGCCTCGCCACCGACGACGCCGCCGCGCTCGCCGCCGATGTCGTGTCGGCGCAGAAATCGGGGCGCGGCTTTTCGCGCACCGTCCGCGCGCAAGGCTCCGACCGCGCGCTGATGATCCGCGGCAGCCGTGCGGCGCGCGAGATGCAGGCGCCGGGCGGGGTGATCCTGTGGGTGTTCGACGCGACCGAGAGCGAAGCCGAGATCGTCCGGCTCGGCGACGCGGTCGGCTATGCGACGACGCTGTACGAGGAACTGAGCGGGGTGATCCAGGCCGCGCCGATGCCGATGTGGTATCGCGGCGCCGATCTGCGGCTCGCGATGGTCAATTCGCATTACGTCGATGCGGTCGAAGGCGCTTCGGCCGAGGACGTCATCGCGCGCGGGCTCGAACTGGTCGAGGGATCGGGGATGGGCGGCCCGCTTGCCAATGCCGTGCTCGCGCGCGATGCCAAGGCGGTGCAAAGCCAGGCGATGCCCGCGACGATCCGCGGCGCGCGGCGGATGCTGCGCGTGTATGACGCGCCGCTGTCGACCGGTGGGGTCGCGGGCTTCGCGATCGACATCGAGGATCTCGAGCAAGCGCGTGCGCGGCTCAAGCGCTTCGACGATGCGCAGCGCGCGATGCTCGATCGGCTTTCGGCGGGCGTGGTGCAGTTCGCCGCGGATCGTTCGCTCGTCTTCTGCAATCAGCCGTTCCGGCGGTTGTTCGCGATGAAGGGCGAATGGCTTGCCGATCGTCCCGAATTCGACCGCGTGCTCGAACGCATGCGTGAAACCAAGCGCCTGCCTGAAGTACGCGACTTCCCCGGCTGGAAGGCCGAGCGACGCGACTGGTTCCTGGCGGGCGGCGGCGAGGAAGAGGAATGGCATTTGCCGGGCGGCGTGCATCTGCGCGTCGTTGCGCAGCCGCTGCCCGATGGCGGGCTGCTGCTGATCTTCGAAGACCGCACCGAGGAGGTCCAGCTCGCCAGCGCGCGCGACACGCTGCTGCGCGTCCGCACCGCGACCTTCGAGAATCTGCACGAGGCGCTCGGCGTGTTCGCCGCCGATGGACGGCTGCAACTGTGGAACAACAAGTTTCGCGCGACATGGGGGTTCGACGAGGCGTTCCTCTCGACGCATCCGCGCGTCGATGCGCTTGCCGAGCGCGCGGCGCGCCAATTGTCGAACCCCAAGCGTGCGGTACTGATCAGCGATCTGGTGCGCGCCGCGACGGTCGAGCGCCAGCAGCGCGGCGGGCGGGTGGCCTTTGCCGACGGGCGCCATTTCGAATTCGCGGCGGTGCCGCTGCCCGATGGCAACGGGCTGTTCACGATGCTCGACATTTCGGACAGCCGCCGGATCGAGACCGCGCTGCGCGACCGCAACGAGGCGCTCGAGGCGGCCGACCGGATCAAGACCGCGTTCGTCGCGACGATGAGCTACGAACTGCGCACGCCGCTGACCTCGATCAGCGGGTTCGCCGAGATGCTGCATGAGGGCTATGCCGGCAAGCTGAGCAAGGCGGCAGTCGGTTACGTCGAGGCGATCCTCGAATCGGTCGAGCGATTGGGCATGTTGGTCGACGAAGTGCTCGATTTGACACAGGCCGAGGGGCGCACGCCGGCGCTCGAAATGCATTCGGTCGCGCTCGCGCCGCTCGCGCGCGCTGCCGCCGATGCCGTTGCGCCGCTCGCGGTGAAGCGCAAGCTCGAGTTCGCGGTCGAGATCCTGCCGTCGAGTGGCGAGATTTCGGGCGATGCGAAACGCTTGCAGCAAGTCGTCGAGCATTTGTTGCGCCATGCCGTGTCAGGAACGCCCGAGGGCGGGCGGATCCTGCTGCATGTCGATGGAGGCGCCGATGGCGCGCGGATCGTCGTGTCGGACGATGGCGCGGGGATGTCGCGGCAAGCAGTCGCACGCGCGTTCGATCGTTTCGGCCAGCCCGGCATCACGCGCGATGGCGAGCGCGCGCTCGGGCTTGGCTTGCCGCTCGCGAAGCAATTCGTCGAGGCGCATGGCGGGACGATCGCGCTGGTGTCCGAGCCGGGGCAGGGGACGCTGATCACGGTGACACTGCCGCGGGGCTGACGTTGCGCGGTTGGAAGGATGCGCATATTCTATGCGCATTGGAGGTGTCCGATGACTCGAGTCCGTGAAGATCGCGCCGCGTTTCGACGACCAACCAATCTGTCGCTCGACGAGCAATTGGTTGCAGATGCAAAGGCGCTCGGGATCAATGTCTCACGCGCATGCGAAGTCGGGCTGGATGCTGAAATCCGGGCGGAGCGCAATCGCCGCTGGAAAGAAGAGAATCTCGAGGCGACCGCCGCCTGGGCGGAGTATGTCGAGACATACGGCTTGCCGCTCGAGCGCTATCGTCAATTCTGATGGCGCGTTTCGATGTCTATCGCACGCGGGATTTCGACGACGTTCTGCTCGATTGCCAAGCTGACGTCCTTGATGACTTGCCAACGCGATTCGTGGTTCCGCTTGTCCCCGCAGAGCGAATCAGCCGCATTTACGCGCGGTTGAACCCCGTTCTTTCCTTTTCAGACGGCGACTATGTGATGGCCACGCAATATGCGGCCACTGTCCCGGTCAAGGACCTCGGGAAACGTGTCGCAGCGCTTTCTGCCGAACAGTCCGCTATCATGAACGCGCTCGACATGCTGCTGACGGGCTATTGAAATGATCCTCGTCGATCCGCAGGCCAGCGAGGCGCTCGGTGCGCGCCTGGCGACGCTCGTCGAACCGGGCGATGTCATCACGCTGTCGGGGACGCTCGGCGCTGGCAAGACGAGCATCGCGCGCGGGCTGCTCGCCGCACTCGGGCTGGTCGGCGAGGCGCCGTCGCCGAGTTTCGCGATCGTCCAGCCGTATGCGCCGCCCGAAGTGCGCTTGCCTGTGCTGCATGTCGATCTCTATCGAATCGATGACGCGCACGAGATCGAGGAACTCGGGCTCGACGAGGCGCTCGCGGATTCGGTGCTGATCGTCGAATGGCCCGAACGCGCGCCCGGCTGGTGGCCCGAGGCGCTCGCGCTGGCGCTCGAGATGCTGCCCGATGGCACCCGCCGCTTGACAGCCAGCGTGCCCGCTGGCTGGAGGGCGCGATGGCAGCAGATATGATTCCACCCCCGGCCGCGGCGGCTTTTCTGGCCGCTTATGGCTGGGGCGGCGCGACGATCCTTCCGGTTGCGGGCGATGCGTCGTTTCGGCGCTATTTCCGTGTGATCGATGGCGCGCGCAGCGCGATCCTGATGGACGCGCCGCCGCCGCACGAGGATCCGCGCGACTTCATCGCGATCGCGCGCTGGCTCGGCGAACACGGCTTTGCCGCGCCGACGATCGATGCGGTCGATCTCGCGCAGGGCCTCGTCTTGCTCGAGGATTTCGGCGACGTGCAGATGCGCGAGACGGTCGATGCCAATGCCGCACGGGCGCCAGCGCTGTACGGCACCGCGATCGATACGCTGGTGCGGTTGCACGGCGTGCCCGCAGCGCCGGTCCCGCCCTATGACCATGCGGTGCTGCACCGCGAAGTCGATCTGCTGACGCAGTGGTATTGCCCCGCGGTCGGCGTTACCCCCGATCAGGCGCGCTACGATGCTGCCTGGGACGCGGTTTTCGCGCCCGTGCTCGCCGAACCGGGCGTGACCGTACTGCGCGATTATCACAGCGAAAACCTGATGTTGATCCCGGGCGGAACCGGCGAACGTACGCTCGGGCTGCTCGATTTCCAGGATGCGCTGGTCGGGCATCCGGCCTATGACCTCGTGTCGTTGCTGCAGGATGCGCGGCGCGATGTCGATGAAAGCGTGGAGGCGCAAATGCTGGCGCGGTACAAGGACGCAACGGGGGCGGGTGACGCTTTCGACAGGGCGTATCACGTGCTCGGCGCACAGCGGAACGCCAAGATCGTCGGCATCTTCACGCGGCTGTGGCAGCGCGACGGAAAGCTCCGCTACGCAGGCCTTTGCCCACGCGTGTGGCGCTATCTCGAGCGCGACCTCGCACATCCGGCGCTCGCTCCGGTCAGGGCGTGGTTCGACGCAACGCTCCCGGCGGAGCTGCGCGGCGACCCGATGCTGGTCCGCCAGGGCGCCGCGGCGTGATGCGTCCCAAGCGCACGCTGCGCCTGCGGCCCGACTCGAACGCCGCGGTGCCGACCACCGCGATGGTGATGGCGGCGGGGCTCGGCACGCGGATGCGCCCGCTCTCGGCGATGCGGCCAAAGCCGCTGATCCAGATCGGCGGCACGACCTTCATCGATCATGTGCTCGACCATCTGCGCAGCGCGGGCGTGTCGAAGATCGTCGTCAATGCACATTACATGGCCGACATGCTCGAGGCGCATCTCGCGGTGAATGCGCACGGGCTCGAGGTGGCGATCTCGGACGAGCGCGGCAAGCTGCTCGAGACCGGCGGCGGGCTCGTCAAAGCGCTGCCGCTGATCGATGCCGACCCGTTCCTGTGCGTCAACACCGATAATATCTGGCTCGATGGCCCGCTCGATTCGCTCAAACTCATGGCGGACGCGTGGGATGATGCGAGCATGGACGTGCTGATGCTGATGATCCCGCAGGCGCGCGCCAACCACAATGCGGGCCTAGGCGATTTCTATCTCGATCCGTTCGGGCGGATTGCGCGGCGCAAATCGGGGCGGGTGGCGCCCTATGTCTGGACCGGGATCCAGATGCTGTCGAAGCGGCTGATCGTCGATCCGCCGAGCGACGCGTTTTCGACCAACGTCTTCTGGGATCGCGCGATCGAGGCGGGGCGCGCGTTCGGCATCGTCCATCAGGGCTTGTGGTTCGACGTCGGCACGCCGGCGGCGATCCCCAAGACCGAGGCGATGCTCGCGGATGGCTGAGGGCCCGCGGCTCTTTACGATCCCCGCGCACCGCGCGTTCGCCGATGCGCTGGCGGCGGGGCTGATCCGACAATTTGGTGGCGATGATCTGGGGCTCGCCAAGGGGCTCGTGCTGCTCCCCAACAACCGCGCCAAGCTCGCGCTGACCGACGCGTTCGTCCGTGCGAGTTCGGGCGGATTGCTGTTGCCGCGACTGGTCGCGATCGGCGATCCCGCGCTCGACGAAGCGATCGGCGCGGCGCTCGATCCGGCGGACGATGGTGATCCGGTGCCGCCCGCGGTCGCACCGCTAGAACGGCGGATGATCCTTGCGCGGCTGGTCGGCGAGGAGCGCGCGCGGGCGGGGCAGCCCGTCGATGCGGCTGAGGCGGTGCGGCTTGCCGGCGATCTTGCGCGCACGCTCGACCAATTGCTCGTCGAGGAGATCGCGCCGCATCGGTTGCGCGACATCGAACTCAACGAAGCGATGTCGGCGCATTGGGAGCGCGCGCTCGCTTTGTTCGGGATCGTGCTCGACCGCTGGCCCGATGAGCTGCGGCGGCTTGGGCGGGTCGACGCGGCGGCGCGGCGCGCGATGCTGTTCGAGCGACTGACGACGCGCTGGCGGACTGCACCGCCCGCCGGGTTCGTCTGCGCGGCGGGGGTGATCGACAGCGCGCCCGCAGTGGCGCGGCTGCTGCGCTGCATCGCCGATAGCCCGCGCGGAATGGTGGTGCTCGCCGATCTTGCGACCGGGATGGATGAGGGCGAGTGGCAGGCGCTCGGGCCGCATGCGCCCGATCCGGTGAGCGGCCTTTCGCGCCGCTCGATCGAGACGCATCCGCAATTCCATCTCAAGCTGCTGCTCGAGCGGATGGGCGTCAATCGCGGCGAGTTCCGCACGTGGCGCGACGGCAGCGATCACGACGCGACGATCGCACGCGGCAAGGCGGTGGCGAACGCGCTGTCGGTCGCCGACTATACCGCGCGCTGGACGACGCTCGGCCCCGAGCAACGGCGCCTAGCGGGGATTTCCGCCGCCGAGCTCGCGACGCCGGGCGAGGAAGCGCAGGCGATTGCACTCGCTCTGCGCGCTGCGCTCGAGCCCGAGGCGGGCGAGCTGATCGGCACGCGCACCGCGGCGCTGATTACGCCCGATCGTGGGCTGGCGCGGCGTGTTGCCGCGCATCTCCAGCGTTGGAACATTACCGTCGATGATTCTGCGGGGCGACCGCTGTCGATCCTGCCGCCAGGGACCTTGCTGACCGCGCTCGCCGAGGCGGCGACGCAGCGGTTTGCGCCGCTCGCCTTGCTGACGCTGCTCAAGCATCCGCTGGTGCGCAGTGGAGCGCCGCGTGCGGCGTGGCTGTCGGGGGTGCGGGCGCTCGACCGCGCCTTGCGTGGGCCGCGGCCGGCGGCGGGGCTGGCGGGAATCGACGCGCATTTGCGCGAGGCGCGCCACGCGCGCGCTGCGCTCGAATGGTGGCCGGAAGCGTGCGAACTGCTCGCACCGATCGAACGTGTCTTTGCGCACGGCGCGCAGCCGCTCGGTGCGGTGCTCGAGGCGCTGCGCACGACCGCGCAGGCGCTGTGCGGCGATGCCTTGTGGTCGGGCCCCAACGGGCGCGCGGCAGCGGAATTGCTCAACGAGGCCGAGGCGCATGCCGCCCACGGCCCGCCGACGATCGACCCGGCGAGCCTCGCGGCGTTGCTCAAGACGCTGATGGATGAAGTCGCGGTGCGCTCGCGTCAGGGCGAGCATCCGCGCCTCGCGATCTATGGCTTGATCGAGGCGCGGTTGCAGACCGCCGACATCATGATCCTCGGCGGACTCAACGAAGGGACGTGGCCGGGCCTGCCCGCGCCCGATCCGTGGTTGGCACCGCGGATCCGCGCCGAGCTCGGGCTTCCCGGGCTCGATCGCGGTGTCGGTCTGGCGGCGCATGATCTCGCGCAAGCGCTCGGCGCGCCGACCGCGCTGATCACGCGCGCGCGGCGCGGGGGGACGCAGCCGGCGATCGCGTCGCGCTTCTGGCTGCGGTTGCAGGCGCTCGCGGGCGAGCGGTTCGAGCGTGCGACTGCGCTCGAGGGCTGGACGCGCGCGCTCGACGATCCTGGGGTGCATGAGCCCGCCGAGCAGCCCGCGCCGGTGCCGCCGGCCGAGCGCCGGCCCGAGAAGATCGCGGTGACCGATGTCGACCGGCTCAAAGCCGACCCGTACGCTTTCTACGCCAAGCGCATCCTGGGGCTCGCGCCGCTCGATCCGGTCGATGCCGATCCGAGTGCGGCGTGGCGGGGGACCGCGGTCCACGACATTCTCGAGCGCTGGGCGAAGGAGGACGGCTGCGCGCTCGACCGCCTACATACGCGCGCGCTCGCGATGTTCGAAGGCGCGCATCCGATGCAGCGAGCGCTGTGGAAGCCGCGGCTGATGGAGGCGATCGACTGGATCGTCGCGCAGATGGGGCGCAATTTGGACGAGGGCCGGCAAGTGCTCGCGGTCGAGCAATCGGGGGCGGTGTCGCTCGCGGGGGTGATGCTGACGGGGAAGTTCGATCGAATCGATCGGTTGGCCGACGGGACGCTCGCGGTGATCGATTACAAGACGGGCAAGCCGCCGTCGCCGGCAGCGGTGCGCGAGGGGTTCAGTTTGCAGCTTGGGTTGCTCGGGCTGATCGCCGAGCGCGGCGGGTTCGATGCGATTGCCGGCAAGGCGCGCGGGTTCGAATATTGGTCGCTGTCGAAGAAGGGCGATGCGTTCGGGTATGTGACTTCGCCGGTCGATGTGGCGGGGAAGGGTGACAAGGTTTTGCCCGAGGATTTCACGGGCGTTGCGGCGGGGCATTTTTCGGCGGCGGCTGCGGACTGGCTGACGGGGATGCGCGCGTTCGAGGCGAAGCTGCATCCGGAATATGCGCCCTATGCCGAATATGACCAATTGATGCGGCGGGACGAATGGTATGGGCGTGAGTGAGCTCGGCCGTGGTCTTCTCTTCCCGAACCTTTTTCCTCCCCTCCCTGAAAGGGAGGGGCTGGGGGTGGGTAGGCCCGTGGCTGGCGTTGCGTTCCTCCTGAGAGCAACCCACCCCTCGATCCCCTCCCTTCCAGGGGAGGGGAGGATTTAAATGAGCGCCTCCCACACCCACGGGCCCCTCCCGATCCTCAAGGACCAGCAGGCGCGCGCCAGCGACCCCGGCGGGCACGTCTGGCTCTCCGCATCGGCCGGCACTGGCAAGACGCAAGTGCTCACCGCGCGCGTGTTCCGGCTGCTCCTCACCGGCGTCGATCCCGGCGCGATCCTGTGTCTCACCTTCACCAAGGCGGGCGCGGCCGAGATGGCAGGGCGGATCGGCGATCGGCTCGCCGCCTGGGTGCGGATGCCCGAGCCTGAGCTCGTCTCCGACCTGCAGGCGCTTGGCGAGGATCCGTCGCCAGCGCTCCGCGCGCGAGCACGCACGCTGTTCGCGCGCGTGCTCGATTCGCCGGGCGGCGGGATCCGCATCCAGACGATCCACGGCTTCTGCCAGAGCCTGCTCGCCGCCTTCCCGGTCGAGGCGGGGCTGGTCCCCGGCTTCCGCCCGATCGAGGCGCGCGAGGAAGCAGTGATGGCGCGCGATGCGCTCGCCGAGATGCTCGTCGCCGCCGAGACCGAGGGCCGCGAGGCACCCGTCGCGACGGTCGGCGCGCTGAGCTTGCGGCTCGGCGAGGGCGAGGCGGAGAAGTTCCTGCTCGCCTGCGCCCGCGCGCCGGCGGCGATGGCCGAGTTGCCGATGGGGGAGGGGGTGCGGCCCTTCATCCGCCGGGCGCTCGATTTGCCGCAAGGCGAGATCGAGGCGGAGATCACCGCCGCATGCAGCGATGATGCGTTCGATGTCGACTCGGTCGCGCGGCTCGCCGCCGCCAACCGGGCCTGGGGCACTGCTACCGGCGGGAACCATGCCGATGTCGCCGAATGCTGGGTCGAGGCTGACCCCGCGATGCGCGCGCGGATGCTCGGCGATCTGATCGGCGTGCCCTTCACTGCCAAGCGCGAGCCGCGCAAATACTCGCCGAAGCTGCTCGCTGCCGATCCGGACTATGCCGATCTCGCGATCGAGATCGGCGAGGCCTGCGCGCATCTGTTGGGCCTGCGCGAGCGCGCGGCTTATGCCGACCTGCTCGCCGATGCGCTGTCGGTCGGGCGCGACTATGCGGTGACGTATGAGCGCGCCAAGCGGCGGCTCGGCGCGGTCGATTTCGACGATCTGATCCGCGCGACGATCAGCTTGCTCGGCCAGCCGGGAATGGGCGAATGGGTGCGCTACAAGCTCGACCAGGCGACCGACCATGTGCTGATCGACGAAGCGCAGGACACCAATCCGGCGCAATGGGCGATCATCCATGCGCTGGTCGAGGAGTTCTTCGCGGGCGAGGGCGCGCAGGATGCGCGCGTCCGCACGCTGTTCACCGTCGGCGATTTCAAGCAGGCGATCTTCGGCTTCCAGGGCACGCACCCGCTTTACTTCGCCGCCGCCGAAAAGAAGCTCGGCACCTTGGCAAGGGACGCGTGGGAGGCCGATGACGAGCAGCGCCGCCAGACCGGCACGATGCGCGCACGGCCGTGGCACCGGCTGTCGCTGACGCAATCGTTCCGCTCGACCCGGCCCGTGCTCGAATTCGTCGATGCCGCGATCGAGGCGCTGCCCGAGCCCGGATTGGGCGCGATCGCCGACCGTGAGGTGCATGCGAGCGAAGTGCCGGGGCCGGGCACCGTCACGCTGTGGCCGCTCGTCGTCGCGGGCGGCAGCGACGAGGATGAGGAGAGCTGGATCTCCGATTCGACGCGCGAACTCGCGCGCCAGATCGCGCGGACGATCAAGGGCTGGATCGGCACGCTGATCCTCGAGAGCAAGGGGCGCACGCTGCGGCCCGAGGACATCATGATCCTCGTCAAGCGGCGCGGCGAGCTCGCCTCGCTGATCGTCGCGCGGCTCTATGCCGAGGGCGTGCCCGTCGCGGGCGTGGATCGATTGCGGCTCAACGCGCCGCTGTCGGTGCAGGATCTGCTCGCCGCGATCCGCTTCGTGCTGCAGCCGGCGGACGATCTGTCGCTTGCCGCGCTGCTCGTTTCGCCGCTGATCGGATGGAGCCAGGAGCGGCTGATGCTGGCGGCACCGCCGCGCACCGGCAGCCTGTGGCGGCATATCTCGGTGACCGAACCGCGCGACGAGATCGCGCCGCTGTTCGCGATGCTCGCGCGCGCCGACATCGCGACGCCGTACCAGTTCCTCGAGGAATTGTTGTCGGGAGCGCTCGGCGCGCGGCGCAACCTCGTGCGGCGGCTGGGGCAGGAAGCGCGCGATCCGATCGAGGAACTGCTCAGCGCCGCGCTCGACTTCGAATCGCTCGGCACGCCGTCGCTGCAGCGCTTCCTCGACTGGTTCGATCGCGGCGAGGTCGAGATCAAGCGCGATCCCTCGGCGCCGCTCGATGCGGTGCGCGTAATGACGGCGCATGGCGCCAAAGGGCTGCAGGCTCCGCTCGTCATCCTGGCAGACGCCGCAGTCGATCCGACGCGCTCGCCGCGTTCGACGCTCAACTGGCGCGCTGGTGACATGGCGAACGAGCTGCCGGTGATCCGCCCCCGCAAGGGCGAGGCGACTGGGCCGCTCGCCGTGCTGGTCGAGGAAACCGCGGCGCGCGATCTCGAGGAGCATTGGCGGCTGTTCTACGTCGCCGCGACCCGCGCCGAGGAGCGGCTGTTGATCGCCGGATCGGTCGGTCCGCGCGCGCAAGGGATCGCGCCCGAGCAAAGCTGGTACGCCGCCGCCGACCGCGCGATGACCGCGCTCGGGATCGCGGGCGAGGGCGCGCGCGACTTTGCCGGGCGCGAGCCGCAACGTCCCGTCGCGCCCGATCGTCGGGCTGCACGCGGGGCGGCGACGCACGAGCCCGTCCCCGACTGGGCGCTGCGCCCCGCACCGCAGGAAGCCCGCCCGCCGCGTCCGCTCGCGCCGTCGTCGCTTGGAGAAGATGCTGTCGCCGATGCGCCGCCGACGCCGACGATGCGCGCCGCCGCCGAGCGCGGGCGGTTGATCCATGCGCTGTTCGAACGGTTGCCCGCGGTCGCGCCCGAGCTGCGGGCGGCGGCGGCGGATCGCTGGCTTGCGCAGGCGGGCGCGGTCGAGGATGCCAAGGACCGCGCGCGGATCATCGCGCCGGTGCTCGCGGTGCTCGATGATCCGACGCTGGCCGAGCTGTTCGGCCCGAACGCGCTCGCCGAGGCGCCGATCGCCGCTGTGCTGCGCGACGGGTTCGTCGTGTCGGGGACGGTCGATCGGCTGTTGGTGACCCCCGAGCTGATCCGCGTGGTCGATTTCAAGACCGGGCGCGCGGTGCCGGCGGGGCTTGCCGACGTGCCCGCCTATCATCTCAAGCAGATGGCGGCGTATGTCGCCGCGCTCGCGGTGATCTTCCCGCAGCGCGCTGTCGAGGCGGCGTTGCTCTATACCAGCGGGCCGACGCTCCACATGTTGCCCGACGACCTGCTCGCCGCGCACAAGCCAGGCTTCGCGGGGGTGGAGCAAAGCTAACGTTCGTGCGCTTGAGTGTACCCGGCGCACATCCTATCTCTGCGTTCACACGAAGGAGTTTCACCATGGCGACCAAGAAGATCACCGACGCGAGCTGGGAAGCCGACGTCACCAACGCAACCGGCCCGGTGCTGGTCGATTTCTGGGCGGAATGGTGCGGCCCGTGCAAGATGATCGGGCCGAGCCTCGAGGAAATCTCCGAGGAACTCGGCGAGCAGGTGACGATCGCCAAGCTCAACATCGACGACAATCCCGATGCGCCGGGCAAGTTCGGCGTGCGCGGGATTCCGACGATGATCCTGTTCAAGAACGGCGCGCCTGCTGCGACCAAGGTCGGCGCCGAGCCCAAGGGCCGGTTGAAGGCGTGGCTCGAGGGCGAACTCGCCTGAGATCCTATCGCGGGTTAGGCTGTTAGCGCTTTGAAGCGATAGCCTTTTCTGCATATCTTCCCGCCAGCGCGTGGGCCTCGCGCGCTGGCGGAGTCGTATCATGATCCTGGCGAAGCGTGCGACCGCGGCCGTGGCGGCGATCCTCCTGCTCGGCGGGTGCGCGACGATCTCGCACGGCACGACGCAAAGCCTGGATGTGCGCTCGCAGCCGGCGGGGGCCGACGTCAGCACGTCGCTCGGGATCGCGTGCATCACGCCGTGCACGCTGCGGCTCAAGCGCAAGACCGGCTTCGTCGCGACGATCCGCAAGCCCGGCTATCAGCCGCTTGAGGTTGCCGTGAGCAGCATCGACACCGAGCGGCCGGGCGCCGCTGCCCGCAGTGCGCTGACGACGGGACTGGTCGGCTACCTTGTCGATCGCGGCAATGGCGCGTTGCGCGAACTCAAGCCCAACCCGATCGACGTAACCTTGACGCCCGAGCCGCGACGCTGACGCGTCAGGCGGGTGCGAGGATCTGCCCGATCCGGGGGAAGTGCACCGCGACGCGCCCGACGTGCGGATCCTCGCGCAGCACGACGATCTCGCGCGGTGTCAGGCGCACCAGCGCGCCGGTTACCGCATCTGCGCCCGGGTCTTCGGTTCGAACGGTGACGGTCTGGCCCGCTGTGAAGCCGCTGTCGGGCTCGATCAGCTCGATCGCGGTGGGCTCGGCATCGCGCGCAATCACGAGCGCTTCGGCCGCGGAGAGGTCGGTCGGCGCGCCGTGGCCGATGGCGGTGACGCGCTCGAACCACGCGGCGAGGTGTGGCAGGCGGGCGGTGCGCGCGTCCTTCATCCCGAAATTGCCGTGGAACCACAGGTTCATCGCCGCCGCGCAATCGGCATAGCCCGGTGCGTCGCCGCCGAGGAACGCGCGCCCGTCGCTTAGCGCGTCGTCGAGCCGCGCGAGCCACCCGGTGAATTGCGCGAGCAGATGCGGCGCGGCCTTGGCGATACGGTCGCGGTCGAAGCCGAACAGTTTCTTGCGGTCCTCGAAGAACGCATCGGGGATCCGGTCGAGGAACGGCGCCATCGCCGAGCCGACCGCCTGGCTGAAGGTCGCGCCACCCGCCTGCAGCGCGAGCACCGCGTGTAACCGACCGAGCGGGACGGGGAACAGGCTCGGGCCGGGCAGAGCGGCCTCGATCGCCTCGATCGCGATCGCGGTATCGCAATAGATGTCGGCGCCGATCTGCAGCACCGGCGTCTTGCGATAGCCGCCGGTGAGCGGGGTGAGATCGGGCTTTGGCGCGATGTCGGGGATGATCACCGAACGCCACGCCGCACCCTTGATGCCGAGCGCGATCCGCAGCAGCTCGCTATACGGCGAGCGCGGGTAATGGTGGAGGATGATCTCGGACATCGTGGCTCTCCTGGTGTGTTTTATCTTTTATCGTTGGTGCTCCCCGGCGGAGGCCGGGGCCCAGTTGCGGGCGGATGATCGTCGTGTACCGCCCCCGCTATCAAGGCCTTCGCGACTGGGCCCCGGCCTTCGCCGGGGAGCAGTAAAGGGCAGTACTCAGCTGCGATAATCCGCGTTGATCGAGATGTAGCCGTGCGTCAGGTCGCACGTCCAGACCGTCGCCTGACCTTCGCCCAGCCCGATGTCGACGCCGATCTCGATGTCCTGCCCCTTGAGATGCGCCGCGACGGGCGCCTCGTCATAGCCGACCACCGCGAGGCCGCCCTGCGCCACCTGCGTGTCGCCGAAGCGGATCGCGAGGAGATCGCGCTCGGCGGGTTCGCCGGCCTTGCCGACCGCCATCACGACACGGCCCCAATTGGCGTCCTCGCCCGCGATCGCGGTCTTGACCAGCGGCGAGTTGGCGATGCTGAGCGCGATCGTGCGCGCGCTGGCGTCGCTTTCCGCCCCCGTCACCGCGATCTCGATGAACTTGGTCGCGCCTTCGCCGTCGCGGACGACGAGATGCGCGAGCTGGAGGCACAGGTCGGACAGTGCCGCGCGGAAGGCGTCGGCGCCGGCATCCTCGGCGTCGGCGAGCGGCGTGTTGCCCGCCTTGCCGGTCGCGAAGGCGAGCACGCTGTCGCTGGTCGAGGTGTCGCTGTCGACGGTGATGCACGAGAAGCTCGCGCGATTGGCTTCGCTCAGCGCCGCCTGGAGGAAGGCGGGTTCGACTGCGGCATCGGTAAAGATGAAGCCGAGCATCGTCGCCATGTCGGGCGCGATCATCCCTGAGCCCTTGATGATGCCGACGAGCGTCACGGTACGCCCGTCGACCACCGCGGTCGTCATCGCTGCCTTGGCGAAGGTGTCGGTCGTGCCGATCGTGTTGGTCGCCTGCTCCCACGTACACGGCGCGGCGGCGAAGGCGGCGTCGAGCCCGGCCTCGGCCTTGTCGATCGGCAGCGGCACGCCGATCACGCCGGTCGAGGCGACGAAGATATCGGAGGGCCGGCACCCGAGATGCCCCGCCGCGCGCGCCGCGATCGCCTCGACGGCCGCGCGGCCGCGCGCGCCGGTGAAGGCGTTGGCGTTGCCGGCATTGACGACCATCGCGCGCGCCTGGCCGAGCACGAGCGCGGCGCGGCACCATTCGACCTCGGGCGAAGGGCATTTGCTCTGCGTCAGCACGCCCGCGACGCTGGTGCCCGGATCGAGCGTGATGAAGGTCAGGTCGGTGCGCTCCCACGCCTTGTAGCCGGCGCGCGCGACATGCGGCGTGACGCCGGCGATCTGCGGCAAAAGCGGGAAGGGGCGGGCGAGCGGGGAGCGCGGGCTGGTCATGCTGTGCTCTTAGATGCGCTGCTGCGCCGACGCAAAGGGTGGGCGCCGCGTGGAGGGCGGCAAGGTTGGAGCGGGCCAGCGGGGGGATTGGCGCGTCTCTCGGCTAGCCGTATCGTCCCATAGCGTATCCCGGTCCGCTCACGCCGCTATCGTGCACGACGAAGGAGATGGCATGATGTCGGGGGAGAGGAAACGCCGCGAAACGCTGATGATCGCGGTTTGCAGCGTGCTGGGGTTCGCTGCGATCCTGGTGCTGAGCGTTGGCATCGCATCAATACGCGATTCGACCGACGATTCGCTCGCCGATCTGTCGCGCGTCCAGGCAAGGCAGTCCGCGCCCTCGACCAGGCGCGCAGCCTCGCCCAAGCGCTTGGAAGCGTCCGATCCGCAGGGTCCGGTACCCGTTGGAAATCCAGCGCGTTGGATCACCGCCGATGATTATCCTGTCGCAGCGCTCCACCGCAACGAGCAGGGCAAGGTAGGAGTCGATCTCCAAATTGCCGCCACGGGCAGCGTGGTGGCGTGCCGCATCGGCGAGAGCAGCGGCCATGAGTCGCTCGACCAGGCCGCGTGCCGTGCGCTCCGCAGCCGTGCCCGCTTCGCCCCGGCGCGCGATGCGAACGGCACGCCGATTGCCGCGACCTGGCACCGCAATGTCGTCTGGCGCCTTCCGTCCTGATCGGCGATGGAGGCGCGATCCGCTGGACGTGCGCGCGGTTAGTCCCTAGATCGCGCGGAGCCATGCCGTTTCTGCTGCTTCTCTCTGCCCTTCTGACCGCGCTGACCGGCGTGGTGAGTGGCGTGCGACCGGTCGAGATCAGCGCGCAATGCCCGCTGGCCGCCGCGCAGACGCAGCGTCTCGCGGTCGCGGTCGCCCCGTTCGTGATCGGCCATCGGCATTTGCTCGGCGCGTTTGGGCTCACCGACAGCTTTGCGCTTGCCGATTCGCTGCCCGCCCCGCTGTCGGCCGCACCGCGGCTGTATCTGGATCGCCCACGCGCTTGATCCGGCGGCGCTGACCGCGCTCGCCAGCTCTCCATCCTATTCTGCGCAGCCTCGGTGCGCGCGTTCTATCGTACAGGAATTCCCCATGTTTGGTGGCCTTGCCAAAACGCTCTTCGGTTCGTCCAACGACCGCTACGTCAAATCGCTCGGTGCGATCGTCACCAAGATCAACGACTTCGAGCCCGTCATCTCGGCGATGTCGGATGAAGACCTGTCGGCGCAGACCGTGCGCTTCCGCGAGCGGCTCGCCGCCGACGAGAAGCTCGACGACTTGCTCCCCGAGGCCTTCGCCACGGTGC
Source organism: Sphingomonas sp. 10B4 (assembly GCF_035019905.1). Classification (NCBI taxonomy): domain Bacteria; kingdom Pseudomonadati; phylum Pseudomonadota; class Alphaproteobacteria; order Sphingomonadales; family Sphingomonadaceae; genus Sphingomonas; species Sphingomonas sp. 10B4. The sequence goes on from NZ_JASJVC010000004.1 coordinate 61,943, forward strand.
GCGAAGCCGCCAAGCGCGCGCTCGGCCAGCGGCATTACGACGTACAGATGATCGGCGGCATCGTGCTCCATCGCGGCGAGATCGCCGAGATGCGCACCGGCGAGGGCAAGACGCTCGTCGCCACGCTCGCCACCTATCTAAACGCGCTGCCGGGCAAGGGCGTCCACGTCATCACCGTCAACGACTATCTGGCAGCACGCGATGCCGGCTGGATGGCGCAGGTCTACAATTTCCTCGGGCTGACGGTCGGCGTGATCGTGCCGAACCTGTCGGACGAGCAGCGCCACGCCGCCTACGCCGCCGACATCACCTACGGCACGAACAACGAGTTCGGCTTCGATTACCTGCGCGACAACATGAAGTACGATCGCGAATCGATGGTCCAGCGGCCGTTCGCGATGGCGATCGTCGACGAGGTCGATTCGGTGCTGATCGACGAGGCGCGCACGCCGCTGATCATCTCGGGCCCGACCGACGACAAGTCCGACCTCTATCGCTCGGTCGATCTGGTGGTGAAGGAGCTCGCCGCTGAGGATTACGAGAAGGACGAGAAGCAGAAGTCGATCATCCTCACCGAGGACGGTACCGAGAAGGTCGAGCGGATGCTCGAGAACGCGGGGCTGCTCGAGGGCGCGAACCTCTACGATTTCGAGAACACGCAGGTGGTCCACCACCTCAATCAGGCGCTGCGCGCCAACATGATGTTCAAGGCCGACACCGATTACATCGTCAAGGACGGCAAGGTCATCATCATCGACGAGTTCACCGGCCGGATGATGGACGGCAGGCGTTGGTCGGACGGGCTGCACCAGGCGGTCGAGGCCAAGGAGGGCGTCGACATCGAGCCCGAGAACCAGACGATGGCCTCGATCACCTTCCAGAACTATTTCCGCATGTACCCCAAGCTTGCGGGAATGACCGGCACTGCAGCGACCGAGGCGGCCGAGTTCTACGACATCTACAAGATGAACGTGGTGACGATCCCGACCAATGTCGGCGTCAAGCGCGTCGACGAGGAAGACGAATTCTACAAGGACACCGCCGACAAGTTCGCGGCGATCGCCAAGAAGATCAAGCATCACGCCGATCTCGGCCAGCCGGTGCTGGTCGGCACGGTGTCGATCGAGAAGTCCGAATTGCTCAGCGACTTCCTCGTCAAGGAAGGCGTCGAGCACGCAGTCCTGAACGCGCGCCAGCATGAGCGCGAGGCGCACATCGTCGCGCAGGCCGGCCGCGCCGGCGCGGTGACGATCGCCACCAATATGGCTGGCCGCGGCACCGACATTCAGCTTGGCGGCAATCTTGAATTCCTCGTCAATGACGAGCTGTCCGAGATGCCCGAGGGGCCGGAGCGCGAAGCCGCAATCGCGAAGATCAAGGAACAGATCGCTGCCGAGAAGGCCGCGGTGCTCGCCGCCGGCGGGCTGTTCGTGCTCGGCACCGAGCGTCACGAGAGCCGCCGCATCGACAACCAGCTGCGTGGCCGTTCGGGCCGCCAGGGCGATCCCGGCCTGTCGCGCTTCTATCTCAGCCTCGACGACGACCTGCTGCGCATCTTCGGGCCGGACACGCTGTTCGCCAAGATGATGCGCAACAATATCGGCGACGGCGAGGCCATCGGCAGCAAGTGGCTGTCGAAGGCGATCGAGACCGCGCAGAAGAAGGTCGAGGCGCGCAACTACGACATCCGCAAGCAGGTCGTCGAATATGACGACGTGATGAACGACCAGCGCAAGGTGATCTACGAACAGCGCGCCGACATCATGGATGCCGACACCGTCGGCGACGTGGTCGAGGACATGCGCGCCGAGACGGTCAACACGATCGTCGGCGGCGCCTGCCCTCCGGGCACCTACCCCGAGCAGTGGAACATCGAGGGGATGAAGGCGCAGCTCGCCGAGACGCTCAACCTCGACCCGCAGATCGAGGCATGGCTCGAGGAAGAGGCGATCGACCCCGAGATCATCGAGAGCCGCGTCCAGACGATGGCCGACGAGATGATCGCGGAGAAGGCCGCATCGCTCGACCCCGACACCTGGGTGCGCGTCGAGAAGTCGATCCTGCTGCAGAATCTCGACCATCACTGGAAGGAGCATCTGGCTACGCTCGATGCGCTGCGCCAGGTCGTCCACCTGCGCGCGTACGCGCAGAAGACGCCGATCAACGAGTATAAGCAGGAGGCGTTCTCGCTGTTCGAGCGGATGCTCGCCAACATCCGCGAGGACGTGACGCGGACGATCGCGTTCGCGCAGTTCCAGCTCGAACAGGCGCCCGAACTGCCGACGCTGCCCGACTTCATCACGCAGCATTTCGACCCGTTCACCGGCGAGGACGACAGCTACGATCAGGATGGCGCGTCGTCGGGGCACATCACGACGCGGCTCGCGCCGCTGTCGATCCCGCAGCCCGATGGCAGCGAGATCGGGCAGGACCCGGCGCAGTGGGAAAGCACGGTCAGCCGCAACGCGCCGTGCCCGTGCGGCTCGGGGCGCAAGTACAAGCACTGCCACGGCGCGGTCTGAACGCGATCCGGCGCGCGCGGGCATGGCGGAATGCCGCCGCTCTCGCGCGCGGGAACGAACCCGTGTCGCCGTGGTTCAGGTTTGACAGAACAGGGCGACGAGCATGAGCGACGAATTTTCCGATGTGCCGAGCGTCGACACGATCGAGCGCAAGGGCGGTGGCGCTGCGGTGATCGTGACCGGGATGATCATGCTCATCGCGATCGTCGTTGCTGCGGTGTATCTCATAAACCGCGGCTAGAGCGACATCCGTCGAGCAGCCTGGGTTCACGCGCGATCGACGCGCTGCGACTGGATAAGCGCAGACACCTAAACCGTTCCCGTCTCTTGGGCCGGGAAATGGGCTTGCACCTGAAGAGCAGGGCAGAAGTGTCGGCGAGTCCACCTTGGACTATGTCCGCACGGACGGGTTTGGGTGACAGGCCTTAGCGAAGGCATGCGTCCAATCCGTCGCTCCGCACCACGTTCACGCGCCGGGCGATCGTGTTTCCATGCCGTCGCGTAAAGCCGCGTGGCGCAACCGCCGCGCGTTTCTTTGGCAAGGGTAGGACCGCTGCAATCCGCCCGGCTTCGTCGGCCGACAGTCGCGACGCGTCATGGCCGAAATAGCGATGCGCCGCCGCGTCGACGCCGTAAGTGCCGATCCCCGTCTCGGCGACGTTGAGGTAGACTTCCATGATCCGGCGCTTCCCCCAGATCGTCTCGATCAGCAGCGTGAAATAGGCTTCGAGCGCTTTGCGCGGATACCCGCCGCCCTGGATCAGAAAGACGTTCTTGGCGGTCTGCTGGCTGATCGTCGAGCCGCCGCGGATCCGCCCGCCGCGGGCGTTACGCGCCATCGCGGTCTCGATCGCGGTGAAATCGAAGCCGTGATGCGCGCAGAACCGCGAATCCTCACCCGCGATCGCGGCACGCGGCATGTTGCGGTCGATGTCCGACAGCGGGCGCCAGCTCTTGTCGATACCGTGCCCGCCGAGCGCATCGCCGATCATCGTCAGCGTGATCGGCGGCGGGACGAAGCGGTACACCACCACCATCAGCACCGAGATCAACAGGAAGGCGATCACCAGTTTGACGATCCAGCCGATCGCCCAACCGATCCAGCCGCGGCGGCGCGGCGTTCTGGTCCAGTTGGAGAGGGGCGCGCGGGATGGCCTGGTGTCGCTCATCCTCGCGTCTTAGGGCGCGGCGGTCAGCGCTGTCCACCACGTGCGGCAAGCACGGCTGCAGCAGCGGCGAGGCCGGTCGCATAGGCGCCGTGCGCGGTCGAGAAATCGTGACGCGAGCAGGCTTCGCCAGCAAAGAACAGGCGATCGTCGACCGGGGCGGCGAGCACCGCACGTTGGTCTGCGGCACCGACCCGCGCATGCGAATAACTCCCGTGAATATGCGGCGCGTGCCGCCAGCGGGTGCGGCCGAGCGGGGTCAGTTTGGCGCGCCAGTCGCTACCGAGCAGCGCGACAAGTTCGCCGATCGCGAAGTCTTCAGCGGCGCGGTCGTCCTTGTCCTCGAGCATCTCCGCGCAGTCGCCGCCGAGAAAGCCTTCGATCAGCGGCGTACCGAGCGGCGCGAGGCGGTAGCTTGCGGTGCAGGCGCTGTGCGGATCGCCGATCAGATGGCCGTTGCGCGGCAGATCGGCGTCGGCGACGTGGAGGAAGATCTTGTCGGCGAGCCCGAGCGGCAGGTCGGCGGCGGCGGCGTGCTTGGCGGGGAGCGGGGGATCGAAGCGGATTGCTTCGCGCGCGAGTACGGTGGTGGGCACCGCGACGATGACATGGCGTGTCTCGAGCGTGCCGCGGTCGGTTTCGACGAGGATCGTCGTGCCGCGATGGTCGATACGCGTGACCACGGTCTGGAGTTGTCGTGGCAGGTCCTGCGCGTGACGCGCGACGAGCGTGCCATAGCCTTGCTCGACCGCCCAATTGTCGTCGGTCGCCGCATCCTCATACGCCGCCCAGTCGTGGAGCGAGACTTCGGCCAGCGGCGCGCCATTGGCATAGCCTGAGATCGCATCGATCATCGGGCGCCACGTATCGTCGGAGGCGATGAAATCGCTGAGCGGGCGATCGGGGCCGCTCAGCGCGGCGTGCGCAGTGGTTTCCCAGCGATCCCAGGCGGTGCGATAGGCAGCTTGCTCGGCGCGCTGGAAACCAAGGTCGCGCCATTGATTGCCCCAGTTGGAAGGGCTGCGATCGACGCTTAGCCCGTATTGCTCGGCAAGCCTCGTCCACGGGTTGCGCCGGGCGGAGTGGAGCCAGCCACAGCCATAATCGACGGTGATGTTCCCCAGCGAAGGCCGAGGTCCAGTCGTGCTGTCGGTATTCGGCTGAGGCAGACGCTGACTATGTCCGCCTTCGCTACTGGGCCCCGGCCTTCGCCGGGGTGCGGTATCGGGTGGGAGGGGAAGCGCTACGCTATGCGCCCGACCACCAATGCGGTCCCCCGCCTCGAGCAGCAGCACGTCGAGGCCGGCATCGTGCAGCGTGCGCCCGGCGGCGATGCCAGCGGCACCGGCACCGACGATGATGACATCGGCGCCGGCCATGCGCTTACGCCGCGACGAGCATCCGCTGGTCGCCGGCGATCCGCATCATCGCCTTCTGCAGCTTCTCGAACGCGCGTACTTCGATCTGGCGGACGCGTTCGCGCGAGACGCCGTAGACCTGCGACAGCTCCTCGAGCGTCTTGGGCTCGTCGGTCAGGCGGCGCTCGGTGAGGATGAACTGCTCACGCTCGTTGAGATCCTCCATCGCGGCGGTCAGCATCGAGTGGCGGACGTCAGCCTCCTGCGCTTCGGCGACGACAGTATCCTGCAGCGGCGCATCGTCCTGCAGCCAATCCTGCCACTGGCCGTCGCCATCCTCGCGCATCGGCACGTTGAGCGACGTGTCGCCGCCCATCGCCATGCGGCGGTTCATGCTCGTCACCTCGGCCTCGGTCACGCCGAGGTCCTTGGCGATCTTGGCGAGATGCTCGGGGCTGAGATCGCCGTCCTCGAACGCGTCGAGCTTGGACTTCATCCGGCGCAGGTTGAAGAACAGCTTCTTCTGCGCAGCGGTAGTGCCCATCTTCACGAGGCTCCACGAGCGTAGGATGAATTCCTGGATCGAGGCGCGGATCCACCACATCGCATAGGTCGCGAGGCGGAAGCCGCGATCGGCCTCGAACTTCTTCACCCCCTGCATCAGGCCGATATTGCCCTCGGAGATCAGCTCGCTGACCGGCAGGCCATAGCCGCGATAGCCCATCGCGATCTTCGCCACGAGGCGGAGATGCGACGTCACGAGCTGCGCCGCGGCGTCGGTGTCGCCATGCTCCTCGAAGCGTTTGGCGAGCATGTATTCCTGCTCGGGCGCGAGGATCGGGAATTTCTTGATCTCGGAAAGATAGCGATTGAGGCTCGCTTCGCCACCGAGGGCGGGGATCGTCGCGGGAACGTTGCTGCGGGCTGCCATGATCGTGTCTCCCTTTAATAGGTCGGGTGCCGTGAAACGCGGACGCCAGGCCGAATGCTATACCAAGAGTGCAGTGAACAGTTCCTGCATGTCGCCAGGCATTTCGCTGTCAAACGCCAAAGCGTTACTATTCACCGGATGAATGAACCCCAGACGGGCGGCGTGCAACGCCTGACGTCGGAAACCCAGGGTTTCCAGAAGTGCCTTATGGGCTTGCTTTGTTCTGCCGTAAACTGGGTCGCCGATCAAGGGATGGCCGAGCGAGGCCATGTGCACACGGACTTGATGCGTGCGCCCCGTTTCCAGTCGACATTCCACCAACGCACCCCCGTTCAACCGCTCAAGAGTAGTATAGTGGGTGACGGCGCGTTTTCCGCCGGGGACGATCGCTATTTTCTTGCGGTTCGATGGCGAGCGCGCGAGCGGGGCGTCGACCGAGCCCGCGGTGGGGGTAGGGCGGCCCGACACCATCGCCTTGTAGCGGCGGTCGATCGAATGGTCGTGGAACTGGCGAGCGAGGCCTTCGTGTGCGCGATCGGTCTTGGCAGCGACCATCAGCCCCGACGTGTCCTTGTCGATTCGGTGGACGATTCCGGGGCGCGCGACTCCGCCGATCCCTGACAGATTGCCCGCGCAGTGGTGGAGCAGCGCGTTGACGAGCGTCCCGTCGGCGTTGCCCGCTGCCGGATGGACGACGAGCCCGGCCTGCTTGTCGATCACGATCAGATGCTCGTCCTCGAAGACGACGTTGAGCGCGATGTCCTGCGCTTGGTTGGTCGATGGCGTCGCCTCGGGAACGGACACAACATACAGGCCGCCGGCGATCGCCTTGCTCGACGGATCGCTCACCACCGCGCCGCGCGGATCGGTGACCGCGCCGCCGGCGATCAGCGCCTTGAGTCGCTCGCGCGAAACCTCTGGCAGCGCGTCGGCAAGCGCGCGGTCGAGCCGGAGGCCTAATGCCTTTTCGGACACGCGCGCTTCGATGGTGACGACCCCCCGGTTCATGCTCTAGAATCTGGGAATGGCGATGGAAATTTCAAGCACTCTCGTGGCGAGACTGCTAAACGATGCGCGATTATCGCCGACGCGCGAGATTTGCGGGCTATTGTTCGGAACCGCCGAGACGATCGACAGCGCGCAACCCTGTCCAAACGTCGCGCCCGATCCAAGGCGGCATTTCGAGATCGATCCCGCTGCACTGTTCGCGGCGCACCGTGCGGCGCGGCAGGGCGCTCCCGCGGTCGTCGGGCATTATCATTCGCATCCGTCGGGGACCCCGACCCCCTCGGCGCGCGATGCCGAGGGGGCAATGGGCGACGGTGCGCTGTGGCTGATCGTGACGGCGAGCGACGCACGGCTGTGGCGGACGCCGTCCGCGGGCGCATTCGTGCCGGTCGACTATGTCGCGGTCGATAAGGCCGACTGAGCGTCCGCTCAGGCCTTGTAGAGCGCCTCTAGCCGCGGGCCGTAGACCGCCTTCAACACATGCCGCCGGATCTTGAGGCTCGGCGTCATCTGCTCGTTCTCGATCGCGAAGGGCTCGTCGGCGAGGACGAAGCGGCGGATTCGCTCGGTCACCGCCAGATCGGCGTTGACCCGCTCGACCGCCTGGCCGAGCGCGGTGCGATACGCGCTATTCTCGGCCAGCCGCGCGAAGTTGCAGGCGCTGCCCTCGCGCGCGCACCATTGCTGCGTCCACTCGGCATCGGGAACGATGACGGCGACCATGTAGGGCCGCCGGTCGCCGAACAGCATCGCCTGCGCGATCTCGGGCTGAAGCGTCAGCATCCCCTCGACCTTTTGCGGTGCGACATTCTCGCCCTTGTCGTTGACGATGATGTCCTTCTTGCGATCGGTGATCTGGATGCGGCCCTGCGCGTCGATCACGCCGATGTCGCCAGTGTGGAGCCAGCCGTTCTGCAGCACGCGCGCGGTCTCGGCGGGGTTGCGCCAATAGCCGTGCATCACGAGCTCGCCGCGCACGAGGATTTCGCCATCGTCGGCGATACGCACTTCGGTATCGGGCATCGGCGGGCCGACGGTGTCCATCTTCAGCCCGGCCTTGGGGCGGTTGCACGAGATCACCGGCGCGGTCTCGGTCTGGCCATAGCCTTGCAGGACGGTGATCCCGACCGCTTCGAAAAAGGTGCCGACCTCGGGCGTGAGCGGCGCGCCGCCCGATACCATCGCCTTGATGCGACCGCCGAAGCGCTGCTGGATCTTGGGGCGCAACGTCGCGCCGAGCAGGAAGTCGATCGGCTTGTCGAGCAAGCCCGCTTTGCCCGCCGCCTTCTTGCTGCCGAGCGCCTGTGCACGGCCGAGCAAATAGCTCGAGAGCTTGCCTTGCTTTTCGACCGCCTTGGTGATGCGCGTGCGGAGCAGTTCGAACAGCCGCGGGACGACGATCATCATCGTCGGGCGAACTTCCTCGATATTGGCGGCGAGCTTGTCGAGGCCTTCGCTGTAATAGATCTGCGCGCCGAGCCCGATCGGGAAATATTGCCCGCCGGTATGTTCATAGGCGTGGCTGAGCGGGAGGAACGACAGGAAGATCTCGTCGTCCCAGCCGAAATCCTCCGAGATGATCGTGCAGCAGCCCTGGACGTTGTGGAGGATTGCGCCGTGATGCTGCATCACGCCGCGCGGGGATCCGCCGGTGCCGCTGGTGTAGATCAGGCAGGCGGTATCGGCGCGCGTCGCGGTCGCGGCGATGGTCGACGGCGCGGCCGCATAGGTGGCGAGCAGCGCGTCCCACTGGTGGAATTCGAGCGCGCCCGACTGGTACGCGCGCAGATCCTCGATCCCGATCACGATCTGCGCGGTGCTTGCGCGGATGGCGGCGGGGAGCAGCGTCTTGGCGAGCTTCGCGGTCGAGACGATCACCGCCTTGGCGCCCGAATTCTCGAGGATGTGGATGTGATCGCGCTCGGTGTTGGTGGTGTAGGTCGGCACGGTGATGCAGCCCGCCGCCATGATCGCGAGATCGGCGATGCAGAATTCGGGACGATTCTCGCTGATCAGCATCACGCGGTCGCCGGGCACCAGCCCGATCGCTTTGAGCGCCGCCGCCATGCTCGCGACCTGGTGCGCGGTCTCGCTCCAGCTGCGCGACACCCAGCGGCCGCCCGCTTTATGCCACAGGAACGGCGCGTCGCCCTTTTCGGCAGCGCGCGTGAGGAACATCGCGACGAGATTGGGGAAATGTTCGAGGCGGCGGATGTCTGACATACTCTCTCTCCCGGGGAGGACGCGCCGTGTTCGGCTGCGGAATAACGGTTATTCGGCCGGACGCGGCGTTGCGCCGGCGCGGACGATCTGTGTGGTCTGGCCGTCCTCGCGGACTGCGACGCCCTCGCTGCGCGGATCGGCGGCGCCGACCCAGACGCCGTTGACGCGCTCGATCGCATTGGCTTTTAGCCCCAATGGCGCGATTTGGATATGCTCGCCGAGCGCTTGCAGGGCCGGCACCATCGCATCGAGCTGCGTGCCCTTTTCGGCAACGGCGTCGAGCTTGGGTGCGTAGAGCAAGCCCATCGCGATCGCATCCTGCGCGCTGAGCTTCCAGTCGAGCACGCCGACCAGCGCCTTGGCGACCTGCGCGATGATCGTCGATCCGCCCGCCGCGCCGATCGCGATACGGACCTTGCCGTCGGGGCCATAGACGATCGTCGGCGCCATCGAGCTGCGCGGGCGCTTGCCGCCTTCGACACGGTTGGCGACGAGATAGCCGTCCTTGACGGGCGCGAAATCGAAATCGGTGAGCTCGTTGTTGAGCATCACGCCGTCGACCGACACGCCCGACCCAAAATAGCTTTCGATCGTCGTGGTGACCTCGGCGACGTTACCCTGCTTGTCGACCGCGACGAGGTCGCTCGTGCCGGGAACATCGGCGTTGGGGGCGAGTGTGCGCTGCGGTGCGCCGGGCGGGGTGCCGGCGGCGATGCTCGTCATGCTGTGCTCGGGCGAGATCAGCGCCGAGCGCCTGGCGAGATAGGCCGGATCGAGCAGGCCCTTGGTCGGCACGGTGACATGGTCGGGATCACCGAGATAGAGATCGCGGTCGGCATAGGCCAACCGCTCGGACTCGGCGAAGAGATGCCAGGCGACGGGCGAATTCTTGCCGAGCTTGGGCAGGTCGAAGCGTTCGAGCTGCTTGAGGATCATCAGCACCGCGATCCCGCCCGACGAGGGCGGGCCCATGCCGCATACCTTGTAGACGCGGTACATCGTGCAGACCGGCGGGCGTTCCTTGGCGCGGTAGCCCGCAAGATCGGCGAGCGTCATCTTCGACGGGTTGCGCGCGGCGGTGTTGACCGCGGTGACGATCTTCTGCGCGACCGCGCCTGTATAGAAATAGTCGGCGCCGTGCTTGGCGATCGCGGTGAACAAAGCGGCCTGTTCGGGGCTCTTGAGCAGCGTGCCGACGGGCAGCGGCGTGCCGTCCGCCGCAAGGAAGTGCGACCGCGCCCAGGGATCGATGTGCCCCCCGAAATTGGCGAGCCCGTTATGCAGCCGCGGGGTGACCGCGAAGCCCTCCTGCGCGAGCTTGATCGCCGGGCCGAACAGCGTCGCCCAGGGCAGCTTGCCGTAGCGCTGGTGCGCCAGCGCCATCATCCGCAGGTTGCCGGGCACGCCGACGCTGCGCCCGCCCGGCAGGGCCGCCATGAACGGGAGCGGCTTGCCGTCTGCGCCGTAGAACCATTTCGGGTCGGCTGCCGCTGGCGCGCTCTCGCGCCCGTCGAACCCGGCGACGGCGTTGGTCGCGGCGTCGTGGTGGAGCATGAAGCTGCCCCCGCCGATCCCGCTATTCTGCGGCTCGACGACATTGAGCGCGAGCATCGTCGCGATCGCGGCGTCGGTCGCGCTGCCACCCTGGCGCAGGATCTCGGCCCCGGCGGCGGCCGCGCGCGGGTCAGCGGCGCTGACCATTCCGAGCGCAGGGCTATGCGCTGGCCGTGGCGGCGGAGCCGGGCGCCGGGCTTCCGCAGCGGCGGGCGCGATCAGCAGGAGCAGGTAAGCAACAAGCGGTCTGGTCATGACGCGACCCTAGCGCGCTGTACCGTGCAGGCAAGAACGGGATCGAGCCAAGCTTGCGCTTCTCATATCCTCTCGGCGTCCCTGGCCGGCGCGCAGGCTCAGGCGGCTCGCGTGCCGACCGCCTCGGCGATGCTGGCAAACCCGTCGCGCGCAAGGTTTTTTGCGAGCCCGCGGAGAATCCGCTGCGCGAGCCCTGGACCGTGGAAAACCAATGCCGAGTACAGCTGGACGAGGCTCGCACCCGCGCAGATCCGCGCATAGGCTTCGTCGGCGCTGTCGATCCCGCCGGCCGAGACGAGCGGCATCGTCCCGCCGGTCGCGCTGCGGAAATCGGCGAGCCGCTGGCGGGCGAGGCTTGCCAGCGGCGCGCCCGACAGGCCGCCGGTTTCGCCGGCATGCGCCGATCGCAGCGCGGGGCGCGAGATCGTCGTGTTGCTGACGATCAGCGCATCGACATGGTGCGCCGCCGCGGCGCGCGCGATGAAGTCGATTGCCGACGGGTCGAGATCGGGTGCGACCTTGAGGAACAGCCGCGGCCGCTCGACCGGTGCGCGGCGCGCCTCGTCGGCGGCGGCGAGCACGTCGAGCAATTCGTTGCCGTGCTGCAAGTCGCGCAGGCCCGGCGTGTTGGGCGAGCTGATATTGACCGTGACATAATCGGCAACGCGCGCGGCGGCCGCGACGCCGTGCGCATAATCGGCGACGCGGTCTGGCGCGTCCTTGTTCGCGCCGACGTTGATGCCGAGCACGCCGCGCCGCTTCGCCGCGACCGCACGTGGCAGTGCCGCGGCGATCCCGCCATTGTTGAAGCCCATGCGGTTGATCACCGCTTGGTCCTCGACCAGCCGGAACAAGCGCGGCTTGGGGTTGCCCGCTTGCGGCAGCGGGGTCAGCGTCCCGATCTCGACGCTGCCGAAGCCCAGCGCGAAGAACCCGTCGATCGCGCTGCCATTCTTGTCGACGCCGGCGGCGAGCCCGAGCGGGTTGGCGAAATCGAGCCCCGCGACGTTGGTGCGCAGGCAGGCCGGGCCTTCGCTCCGCGCGACGCCGGTGCGGCTCACCGTCGCAAGAAGCTTGAGCGTCATCTCGTGCGCGCGTTCGGCATCGAGCGCGAAGAGAGCAGGGCGGAGCAGGGGGAACAGCATGGCGGCGTGATGACAGCGCAGGGCGGCTGCGTCAAAGCGCTCCCGCGCTCGGGCAGACCTCTGTGTCACGCCGTTTGCAGGGGAGTCCGACGACTCTGTCCAATACTGACGACGGCGAATCACGGTATGAGAAAGTGCGACCCGGGGAGCCCCAAATTGGAGCTTCCTCCCTTGGGCCGGTCAGTTTGCTGACCGGCCCACTTTTCTTTGTTCGACGAACGCGATACGCTCTGTTCCCAAGAACAGAGGGGTCCGCAATCGTGGAGAACGTTCGGCTAGACTATGCCGTTCCGGCAGCGGATCTGGCCGACTATGTAACGCTATTTTATGATTTTTCCGCCGCCGTCGCCGTGTTCGATGATGTCGAGCGCGCCGACAACGCGCAGATTCGCTTTCGATTGTCCCCAGGCGGCGCCTGTTATCGCTTCGCCGACGGGACCGAGCAGGACTCGAGCGACATCCATGTGATCGGCCCGACCAGCGGCGCGGTCCATGTCCATGCCGAGGGACCGATTGCGCTCTTCGGGATGGGCGTGACCGCGGTCGGCTGGGCGGCGATGATCGGCGCGGATGCCTCGACCATGGTCAACCGCGTCGTCGATGCGGGCAAACTGTTCGGCCTCGGGCGGTTGCAGGTCGCGACCGCCGCGCTGCGCAAGACCGAGGGCATCGCCGCGCGCGCCGCGGTGGGCGAGGAATTGGTCCGCGACTTGATCCGCAGCGCCGATGGCCAATGTACGCTCGGCGCGATCGGGTTCGTGCGTGAGGTCGATGCCTGGCTGGCGGCAAGCCCCTCGCCCGAAATGGAGGAGCTGCTTGCCACCACCGGTCTGTCGCGGCGGCAGGTCGAGCGCAAGTGCAACGCCCTGTACGGCGCGCCGCCCAAATTGCTTGCGCGCAAGTACCGCGCCTTGCGGGCCGCGGTGGCGATGGCGGCGGATGCCGAGACGATTGGCGACGCGGTCGACCGCGGTTTCTACGACCAGTCGCACATGATCCGCGAGATCAAGCAGTTCACCGGCCTGACCCCCGGGCAGATCCGCGCCGATCCGGGTGTCCTCCCACGATTGACGATCGCGCAGCGCACCGCGCTCGACGGTGTCGTCAGCCCCCTGGTGAGCGGAACCTAGCGCGTCTTTTCCAGGGGAGGGCAGGCGCAGGGGTTGACCCGACTCGTGCGTGCGCCCATTTGCAATCGGAGCAATTCCATCCGATTGGACCCGATGCGTCTTTCCAGCCTTGCCGACTATGCCGTCGTGATGATGTCCGCCGCTGCGCGGCATTGCGGTAGCGTGGGTCGGCTCAATGCGACGATGCTCGCCGAGGAGACCGGACTGCCGCTGCCGACGGTGCAGAAGCTCGTCAGCCGGCTGTCGGCGGGAGGGCTGATCGAGAGCGCGCGCGGCACTGGCGGCGGTTTCCGTCTGTCGCGACCCGCGGCGGCGATCAGCCTGGCCGATATCATCGAGGCGATCGAGGGACCGATCGCGCTCACCACCTGCGTCGACGAGGCGCGGCACGATTGCGCGCTCGAGGGCGATTGCCGGGTCAAACCGCATTGGGGCGTCGTCAACGGCGCGGTGCGCGGTGCGCTCGACGGGGTTTCGCTCGCGAGCCTGTCGAGGATCCCAGCATGACTGATTTTAACGAGCCGCGTGACGGCAGGGATGATGTAATGGCTACCAAGAACGCCGAAGCTTATGAAGCCGTCAGCAAGACCTACGAATGGGGCTTCCATTCGGACATCGAGCAGGACTTCGCGCCCAAGGGCCTGAGCGAGGACACTGTCCGCTTCATCTCCGCCAAGAAGGGCGAGCCCGCGTGGATGCTCGACTGGCGCCTCAAGGCGTTCCGCCTGTGGCAGACGATGGAGGCGCCCGACTGGGCCAAGCTCCAGATGGACCCGATCGACTATCAGGACGCCTATTATTACGCCGAGCCCAAGGTAAAGCCCAAGCTCGGCTCGCTCGACGAGGTCGATCCCGAAATCCTGCGCGTCTATGAGAAGCTCGGCATTCCGATCGAGGAGCAGAAGATGCTCGCCGGCGTCGAGGAGCTCGATGCCGAGGGCAACCCGAAGCGCCGCGTTGCGGTCGATGCGGTGTTCGACAGCGTCTCGGTCGCGACCACCTTCCGCAAGGAACTCGAAGCCGCGGGCGTGATCTTCCGGTCGATCTCCGAGGCGATCAAGGAATATCCCGATCTCGTGCGCAAGTGGCTCGGCAAGGTCGTGCCGCAGCACGACAATTATTTCGCGACGCTCAATTGCGCGGTCTTCAGCGACGGGACCTTCGTCTACATCCCCGAGGGCGTGCGCTGCCCGATGGAGCTTTCGACCTATTTCCGCATTAATGCCGAGAATACCGGGCAGTTCGAACGCACGCTGATCGTCGCCGACAAGGGGTCGTACGTCTCGTATCTCGAGGGCTGCACCGCGCCGATGCGCGACGAGAACCAGCTGCACGCGGCGGTGGTCGAGCTCGTTGCGCTCGACGATGCCGAGATCAAATATTCGACGGTGCAGAACTGGTATCCCGGCGACGAGAACGGCAAGGGCGGGATCTACAACTTCGTCACCAAGCGCGCGCTGTGCCAGGGCAAGAATTCGAAGGTGTCGTGGACGCAGGTCGAGACCGGCAGCGCGATCACCTGGAAGTATCCGTCGTGCGTGCTCGCGGGCGAGAACAGCGTCGGCGAATTCTATTCGGTGGCGGTGACCAACAATCGCCAGCAGGCCGATACAGGCACCAAGATGATCCATCTCGGCAAAGGCTCGCGCTCGACGATCGTGTCGAAGGGGATTTCGGCGGGGCGTTCGGACAATACCTATCGCGGGCTGGTGCGCGTCGCGCCGACCGCGGAGGGCGTGCGCAACTTCACGCAGTGCGACTCGCTCCTGCTCGGCGACCAGTGCGGGGCGCATACCGTGCCGTATATCGAGGTGCGCAACCCGTCGGCACAGATCGAGCATGAGGCGACCACCTCGAAGATCAGCGACGACCAGATGTTCTACGCGATGCAGCGCGGGCTCGATTCCGAGGCGGCGGTGGCGCTGATCGTCAACGGCTTCGCCAAGGAAGTGCTCCAGCAGCTGCCGATGGAGTTTGCGGTCGAGGCGCAGAAGTTGCTGGGGATCAGCCTTGAGGGGTCGGTGGGGTGATGTGGCCGAGCATCTTTTTACTTAGTGCATTGCAGGGCGGCGGCACTCCCGTTCCGGCACCGGTGGTAAAGGCGTTGCAAACATACGGCGAATGTTTGCGTAGACGTGCTGTAGATCTTGAGCCGTCCCAGGCGACCCCGGCCGATATATTTCTGGCCGCGAAGACCGGCTGTGCGACCCAACACACAGACGCTCTCCTTGCTCTTCAAGATGAGTTTGGAAAGCGTCAGACCCAGAGTGAGGCCGCCCGTGGCGCGTTGGGGATGATAGAATTTACCGAAGACACTGCCGAAAGCGACATTCGCTTGCGAATTTTAGAGATACGAGCGGGACGAAGCCGATAATGTTGAAAATCACCGACCTCCACGCCGAAATCGACGGCAAGGAAATCCTCAAGGGGCTCTCGCTCAGCGTCAATGCGGGCGAGGTCCATGCGATCATGGGGCCGAACGGCGCGGGCAAGTCGACGCTCGGCTATATACTCGGCGGGCGGCCCGGTTATGAGGTCACCGCGGGCTCGGTCGAGTTCGACGGGAAGGATTTGCTCGAGATGGCGCCGCACGAGCGCGCTGCCGCCGGGCTGTTCCTCGGTTTCCAGTATCCGGTCGAGATCCCCGGCGTGTCGAACGTGCAATTCCTGCGCGAGGCGCTCAACGCCCAACGCCGCGGGCGCGACGAGAAGCCGCTGTCGGGCGCCGAGTTCCTCAAGCTCGCGCGCGAGCAGGCTGCCGCGCTGTCGATGGATGCCGAGATGCTCAAGCGTCCGGTCAATGTCGGCTTCTCGGGCGGCGAGAAGAAGCGCAACGAGATGGTGCAGATGGGCATCATCGGCCCCAGCCTCGCGATCCTCGATGAAACCGACAGCGGGCTCGACATCGATGCGCTGCGCGTCGTGGGCGACGGAATCAACCGGATCATGCGCAAGCCCGACAAGGCGGTGATCCTGATCACCCACTATCAGCGCCTGCTCGATTACGTTTCGCCCGATTTCGTCCATGTGTTGGCCGGCGGGCGGATCGTGCGCTCGGGCGGACCGGAACTGGCGCTGGAGCTGGAGCGTGAGGGATACGCCGGGGTGGCGGCGTGATCTTCGCCTTGGCCCTGCTCCAAAGTGTCGCCCCGTCGCCGCCACCAGCCGCCGACCCCGATATCGTCGTGATCGCCCGCAAGCTGCAGGATTGGCGCGCGTCGGTCCGGATGAAGAAGGGCAAATATGTCTGCGCGGTGACCCGATCGACCGGTGACCCGGAGATCGACGGGGTTGCTTGCGAGGCGATGCGCGTCTGCGCGATTCCGGCGATGCCGCGCTATACCGCGACACGCGCCAAGGGCGTGGATGCGGCGACGCGCCAGCGGCTCATCGAAGGGATCAATGGGGAGATGGCTACGTGCGTGCGCGACCAACGCCATCAACTGATCGGCGAGTTGGCCGATCGTCGGGCGGGAGCGGTGCAATGACGCTGGCTCTTCCCACCCGCCGCGATGAATCCTGGCGGTATTCCGATCTCGAAGCCGTCGCCTCGGTGTGGCCAGTGCCTGCGGCCGAAGTGATCGAGGTCCCCGCCGGCCAGTCCATCGCCCGCGTGATCGTCCAGGATGCAGCGATCGACGCCGTTGCGATCCGCGATTTCCAGGTCATCCTGCGCGAAGGTGCGACCGCGACCTTCCACGTGCTCAACGTCGGCGGGCAGCTCGGCCGCGTGACCATCGACGTGACGTGCCACGAAGGCGCGCACTTCGAGCTTGGCGCGGCGATGCTCGGCGGCGGCGACCAGACGCTCGAGATCGTCACCGTGCTCAACCATATCGAGCCCAATGCCACCTCGAACCAAGTGGTGCGATCGGTGCTCGGCGGACGCGCGACGGGGTCGTATCTCGGCAAGGTCGCGGTCGCGCGGCATGCGCAGAAGACCGATGCCTCGCAATCGGTCAAGGCGATGCTGCTCAGCCGCACCGCGACCGCGAACGCCAAGCCCGAGCTCGAGATTTTCGCCGACGACGTGAAGTGCGCGCATGGTGCGACGGTCGGCGAGCTCGATGCGAATGCGCTCTTCTATCTTGCGTCGCGCGGGATCGCGCCGGCGCAGGCCAAGGCGATATTGCTGCGGGCGTTCATCGGATCGGTGTTCGAGGGGATCGAAGACGTTGCCGAACGCGAGCGCGTCGAGGCGGTGGCGCAGGCGGCGTTGGAGCGGATGCTGTGAGCGCGCGCAACAGACTCCTTTCCAGGGAGGGGAGGCAATGAGCGTGCTGACCCAGACCCGCCCGCTAGACCATGTCGCCGATTTCCCGGCGATCCCGGCCGGCTGGGCGTATCTCGATACCGCCGCCACTGCGCAGAAGCCGCAAGAGGTGATCGACGCGATCACGCGCGCCTATGACACCGATTACGCCACGGTGCACCGCGGCGTGTATCGGCGCTCGGCTGATATGACGCTCGCCTATGAGGCGGCGCGTCGCAAGGTGGCCAAGTTCCTCAACGCCGGTTCCGAAAACGAGATCGTCTTCGTCCGCGGCGCGACCGAGGGGATCAACCTCGTCGCGCACTGCTGGGCGGGAACGCAGCTCAAGGCCGGCGACCGCATCCTGCTCTCGCAGCTCGAGCATCACAGCAACATCGTGCCGTGGCAGATGGTCGCCGAGCGGATCGGTGCGCAGATCGACGTGCTCCCGCTCACTGCCGACCACCGCATCGACCTCGACGCGATGGCCGCGATGATCACGCCGCAGCACAAGCTCGTCGCGTTGGGGCATGTCTCGAACGTGCTCGGCTCGGTGCTCGACGGCCGCCGGGCGGCGGACATCGCGCATTCGGTCGGGGCGAAGATTCTGCTCGACGGTTGCCAGTCGGTCCCGCGCATGACGGTCGACGTCGCCGCACTTGATTGCGATTTCTACGTCTTTTCGGGCCACAAGCTCTACGGCCCGACCGGAATCGGCGTGTTGTGGGCAAAGCCAGCATTGCTCGAGGCGATGCCGCCGTATCAGGGTGGTGGCGCGATGATCGACAAGGTCAGCTTTGCGGGTACGACCTACGCGCCGCCGCCGGGCCGCTTCGAGGCGGGCACGCCACATATTGTCGGCGTGCTCGGGCTCGCCGCCGGGATCGACTATGTGACGCGGATCGGGCTTGAGCGCATCCATGCGCACGAGACCGCGCTGGTGAAACTGACACGCGACGCGCTGTCGCAGTTCAACTCGCTGACCTTGTTCGGCCCCGAGGATTCCGCAGGAATCGTCAGCTTCAGCATCGCGGGGGTGCATCCGCACGACATCGGCACCATCTTGGACGAAGCCAAGGTGGCGGTGCGCGCGGGCCATCACTGCGCGCAGCCGCTGATGGAGACGCTCGGCGTCGATGCGACGGCGCGCGCGAGCTTCGGGGTCTATAACAGCGCCGCCGACGTCGAAGCGCTGGTGCGCGGAATTGAAAGAGTAACGAGGATTTTCGGATGAGCGACCGGATCGAGATTCAGGAAGTCGGCGCCGTCGAGCAGCCGCCGCGCGCGCGCGTCGAGGACGTCGCGGTCGAGGCAGGGACGCGCAAGCGCGACTATCTCGAGGGTTTTCTTAGCCAGAAGCCCGCAGGCGATGTCGCCGGCGAACCGGGCGGAGCGCTGTACGAGGCGGTCGTCGACGCGCTCAAGGAAATCTACGATCCGGAAATTCCGGTCAACATCTACGATCTCGGACTGATCTATGGCGTCGAGGTGACCGAGGCCGGCCACGCCGTTGTTACGATGACCCTGACCACGCCGCATTGCCCTGTCGCCGAATCGATGCCGATGGAAGTCGAACTGCGCGTCGGCGCGGTGCCGGGGGTCGGCTCGGCCGAGGTCAATCTGGTATGGGATCCGGCATGGGATCCCGCCAAGATGTCCGACGATGCCAAGCTCGAACTGGGCATGCTGTAATGCACTAAGCCCCTTCCCTTCAGGGGAGGGGCTGGGGTGGGAAAGTCCCAAACGCAGGTCTCTGCGAGGCTTCCCCCACCCCCTACCCCTCCCTGAAGGGGGGGGCTTTGGAGGAAGAAGCCGATGACCACCATGACCCGCGTTCGCCCTGCTGCGCTGATCCTCACGCCCACGGCCGAGGCGCGGATCGCCGCGCTGATGGCCAAGGCGCCCGCGGACGCGATCGGCGTCAAGCTGTCGACGCCGCGGCGCGGCTGTTCGGGGCTTGCCTACTCGGTCGATTACGTCACCGAAGCCAAGCCGTTCGACGAGCGGATCGATACGCCCGGCGGGACTTTGTTCGTCGATGGCGGGTCGATCCTGTATCTGATCGGCTCGACGATGAATTGGGTCGAGGACGATTTTGCGGCAGGCTTCGTGTTCGTCAATCCCAACGCCAAGGGTGCATGCGGGTGTGGCGAAAGCTTCACCGTCTAAGCCGCGCACTGGCCTGCGCGCCGATTTGCGTCCACAGGCGGGCGATGACGACCCATACGACTTACGACACCATCATTCTCGGCGCTGGCGCGGCCGGGCTGATGTGCGCTTTCACCGCCGGCCAGCGCGGGCGCCGCGTGCTGCTGCTCGATCATGCCGAGGCGATCGGCAAGAAGATCCTGATCTCGGGTGGCGGGCGGTGCAATTTTACCAATGTGCACACCGCGGCCGATCGCTATATTTCGGCCAACCCGCATTTCGCCAAGTCGGCGCTCGGGCGCTACACCGCGCAGGATTTCCTGGCGCTGGTCGAGGCACACGGGATTGCGTGGCACGAGAAGACGCTCGGGCAATTGTTCTGCGATGGGTCCGCCAAGCAGATCGTCGCGCTGCTGCAGGACGAATGCGACAAAGGCGGGGTGGAGATCGCGCTGGGTGAAGCGATCCGCGATATTGACCATGCCGATGGACAGTATCGCGTTAGTTTCGGCGATCGCACCGCGAGTGCGCCGTCGCTCGTCATCGCCACCGGCGGCCCGTCGATTCCGCAAATGGGCGCGACCGGCTTTGCCTATGATCTCGCACGGCGCTTCGGACTGAAAGTGGTCGAGCCCCGCCCGGCCCTGGTGCCGCTGACGCTTGGTGGCGACGAAACCTTGTTCCGCTCGCTTTCGGGTGTGGCGGCGGAAGTGGTCGCCAGGGCGGGCAAGACCAAATTCCGCGAGGCCGCGCTGTTCACGCACAAGGGGTTGAGCGGGCCGGCGATCCTGCAGGTGTCGTCGTATTGGCGGCACGGCGAGCCGGTCGGGATCGATTTCCTGCCCGAGCTCAAGCCCGGCTGGCTCGTCGGCGTGAAGCACACCCGGCCGCGCGTCTCGCTCGCGTCGGTGCTGTCGAACCATCTGCCCGGGCGGCTTGCCGAGACGCTCGCCGATCGGCTCGGGATCGAGGGCGAACTCGGCGCGGCGACCGACAAGGCGGTCGATGCGGCAGCGCGGCAGTTGGCCGATTGGCGCTTCAGTCCGAACGGCACCGAAGGCTTCGCCAAGGCCGAGGTGACGGCAGGCGGCATCTCGACGGCCGAACTGTCGTCACAGACGATGGAGGCGCGGAAGGTGCCCGGGCTGTATGCGATCGGCGAGGCGGTCGACGTGACGGGATGGCTCGGCGGCTATAACTTCCAATGGGCCTGGGCGAGCGGCTGGGCGGCGGGGCAGGTGGTGTAGGTCACCACCTCGCTTAACTTTCTCCCCTCCCTAGAAGGGAGGGGCTGGGGGTGGGTTGCTCTCCGTATCGGACGGCGGCAGTCTTACGGAATGCCTCGAGTCTCACCCGAGATGACGAAACGCGCCCGTGATCTGCGGACCAACGCAACCGACGCCGAACGCCGGATCTGGCTGCGCATACGATCGTATCGCCCGCGCTTCACCCGTCAGCTCGTTATCGGGCGCTACATCATCGACATCGCCTGCCGCGAAGCGAAGCTTGCCATCGAGCTAGACGGCGGTCAGCACACCGACTCGCTTTACGACGAGGAGCGAACTGCGTTCCTCGAAAGCCTCGGGTGGCAGGTGCTCCGCTTCTGGAATTCCGAGGCGATCACGAATCCCGACGGCGTCGCTGAAGCGATCCTGACCGACGTCGGCAGCCGCCTCGGGCCGACCCACCCCCAGCCCCTCCCTTCCAGGGGGGGGAGGAAGAAGGCGGTTTAGCGCCAGAATCCACACCCCCCGTGCTTTTCTCCAGCACCCGTGCTAAGGGCCCTTCTTGGCGCGCGAACCCGCCGCCCCCATATTCGGAATACCATGCCCTTTTCACACCTCCCCACGCTTCTTGCCGAAGCGCTCTCCGCCCGTGGCTATGAAGCCCCGACTCCTGTCCAGGCCGCCGTCATCCAGCCCGAGGCCGAAGGCCGCGACGTCATCGTCTCGGCGCAGACCGGGTCGGGCAAGACCGTCGCATTCGGCCTCGCCATCGCGCCGCAGCTGCTGACCGAAGACGGCCTGCTCCCGCCGCCGCGCGCACCGCTCGCGCTCGCGATCGCGCCGACGCGCGAACTCGCGTTGCAGGTCAGCCGCGAGCTCGAATGGCTCTACGGCAAGGCCGGCGCGCGCATCTCGACTTGCGTTGGAGGCATGGACGCGTCGCGCGAGCGCCGCAGCCTCGCGCATGGCACGCATATCGTCGTCGGCACGCCGGGCCGTCTGCGCGACCATATCGAGCGCGGCGCGCTCGATCTGTCGAACCTCAAGGCGGTCATCCTCGACGAAGCCGACGAGATGCTCGACATGGGCTTCCGCGAAGATCTCGAGCTGATCCTCGACGCTTCGCCGTCGGAGCGCCGTACGCTCCTCTTCTCGGCGACGATGCCCAAGTCGATTGTCGCGCTCGCCAAGCGCTACCAGAAGGATGCGCTGCGCATCTCGACCGTCGGCGAGGACCGCGGGCATGGCGATATCGAATATCAGGCGGTGACCGTGGCGCCGGCCGATATCGAGAATGCCGTCGTCAATCTGCTCCGCCTCCACGAGGCCGAGACGGCGATGCTGTTCTGCGCGACGCGCGACAATGTCCGCCATCTCCATGCCGGCCTCATCGAGCGTGGCTTCGCCGCGGTCGCGCTGTCGGGCGAGCATAGCCAAAACGAGCGCAACGCCGCGATGCAGGCGCTGCGCGACAAGCGTGCGCGCGTCTGCGTCGCGACCGACGTCGCCGCGCGCGGGATCGATCTGCCCTCGCTCAGCCTCGTCGTTCACGTCGAGCTGCCGCGCGATGCCGAGACGATGCAGCACCGCTCGGGTCGTACCGGTCGCGCGGGCAAGAAGGGCACCGCGATCCTGATCGTGCCGTATCAGCGCAAGCGCCGCGTCGAGATGATGCTGCGCGGCGCGCGGATCGCGGTCGAGTGGATGAACGCGCCGACCGTCGACGACATCCGCAAGGCCGACAAGTCGCGGCTGATGACGATGCTGATGGAGGACGTCGAAGTCGACGAGGACGATCGCGCATTGGCGGCACAGCTGCTCGAGAAGAAGACTCCCGAGGATATCGCGGCGGCACTGGTGCGCAGCTATCGCGCGCGGATGCCCGCGCCCGAGGAAATGATCGAGGCGAGCGGTTCCGCGCCGCGCGAGGCGGGCAAGGAGCATCACCGCGAGGGCTTCGACGATATCGTCTGGTTCCGCATGGACATCGGCCGTCGCCAGAATGCCGATCCGCGCTGGATCCTGCCGCTGATCTGCCGTCGCGGGCACATCACCAAGAACGAAGTCGGCGCGATCCGCATCGCCGCCAACGAGACGATGTTCCAGGTGCCGAGCGGCATCGCGGGCAAGTTCATGGCGGCGGTAAAGCGCACCGCCGGCGAGGAAGCCGAAGGCGGCGTGCAGTTCGAGCAAGTCCAGGGCGGGCCGGTCGAGGCCGAGCGCAGCCCGCGGCGTGCCAATGGGCCTGCGCCGGTGCGGCATCAGCCGCGGCCGACATTGCGGCCCGGTGGGCCGAACAAGCGCCCGCAACGCTAACCCCGTAAATCCTCCCTCGCTGCGCGAGGGAGGATTTGAAGTGTCGCTCTTTCCCCGCTAACCCACGCGGAATGAACGCACCCCAGCCCAAGCCATGGATCATGGCCATCGCCCCCTACGTGCCCGGTCGCTCGACGAGCGAGGGTGGGGCGCCCGTCATCAAGCTGTCGTCGAACGAGAATCCGCTCGGCACCAGCCCGCAAGCGGTCGACGCCTTCGCCAAACATTCCGCCGATCTCGCACGCTATCCCGATGCCGGCGCAGCACTGCTGCGCGAGGCGATCGCGGCGCATCACGATCTCGACCCTGCGCGCGTCATCTACGGCACCGGGTCGGATGAAGTGCTCCACCTTATCGCCGGCGCCTATGCCGGGCCCGGCGACGAGATCATCCAGGTGCGCTACGGCTTCGCGGTCTATGAGATCGCCACCCGCCGCGTCGGCGCGACGCTCGTCATCGCCGACGACCGCGATTATGCGACCGATGTCGACGCGATCCTCGCTGCGGTCACCGAGCGTACGCGCGTCGTATTCGTTGCGAATCCCAACAATCCGACCGGCACCTTCACGCGCAAGGAAGAGATTGCGCGCCTCCATGCCGGGCTTCCGGCACACGTGATGCTCGTGCTCGATCAGGCCTATGCCGAATATCTCGCGCCCGAGGATGACGACGGCGGGCTCGACCTCGCGCGCACCGCGCCGAACGTCATCGTGACGCGCACCTTCTCGAAGATCCACGGCCTTGCCGCCGAGCGAATCGGCTGGGGGTACGGGTCGGAGGACGCGATCTCGGCGATGCACCGCATCCGGGCGCCATTCTGCTGCACCACCGCCGGGCAGGAAGCCGCGATCGCGGCGCTCGGCGCGGCCGATTTCATCGCCGCCTCGCGCGAGCACAATCGCGAATGGCGCGCGTGGTTCGGCGCGGAGATGGGCAAGCTCGGCAACGCCGGCCTGCGCGTCGTCCCGAGCGAAGCCAACTTCCTGCTCGTGTTGTTCGAAGGCGCCGTCACCGCCGAGACCGCGTACAAGGCACTGCTCAGCCGCGGCTATATCGTGCGCTGGCTGCCGGGGCAGGGGCTCGCCAACGGCTTGCGCATGACGATCGGCACCGAGGCCGAGACGCGTGGCCTCGCCGCGGCGCTGCGCGAGATCGTCGCCGGGTGATCAAGGCGCTCGCCTTCGACGTGTTCGGCACCGTCGTCGATTGGCGGACGAGCATCGCGCGCGAGGCTGCGGCGGTTTTCGCGAGGATCGGGCGCGAGGATCTCGATCCGGCGCGTTTCGCAGACGACTGGCGCGGCCTGTATCAGCCGGCGATGGAGGAATGCCGTTCGGGCCGGCGCGCTTATACGCGGCTCGACGTGCTCAACCGCGAGACGCTCGACGTGCTGGTCGAGCGGCTCGGCATCGCGGCGGATGAAGCGACGCTCGCCGATCTGGCGCTGGCGTGGCGGCGGCTCGATCCGTGGCCCGATGCGGTTGCGGGATTGACGCGGCTCAAGGCGCGCTTCCCGATCGTCACGCTGTCGAACGGCAATGTCGCGCTCATGCTCGCGCTGGCGCGGCATGGCGGGCTGCCGTGGGATGCGATCCTCGGGGCCGAGGCGACCGGGATCTACAAGCCATTGCCGCAGGCCTATCTCGGCACCGCCGATATTCTGGGGATTGCGCCCGAAGCGCTATGCCTCGTCGCCGCGCATCACAGCGATCTTGCCGCGGCACGGGCGTGTGGGCTGGCGACCGCCTATGTCGATCGGCCGATGGAATTGGGCGGCGCGCCCAAGCCCGACCGCGCCTCGGAACAGGCGTGGGATTACAGCGCCGAGTCGCTGACCGAATTGGCCGACCGCCTCGGCTGCTGAGGCGTCAGCCAGCCGCCAGCATTTCCTTCAACGGCACGTCCGCATCGGCCAGCAACGCGGGGTCGATCACGGCGCGTGCCACCACCAGCGCACGGCCCTGAACGTAATCGCGCGTCATGTTGACGCAATCGAGCGCGATCACCTTGCCGCGCTTTAGATAGACGACCGAGAAGCGCCGCGTGGAGACATCGCCGCGCAGCACCGCCGTATCGAAGCCGGTCGAAAGCCCGACGGTCTGCAGCTTCAGATCATATTGGTTCGACCAGAACCACGGCACCGCATCATAGGGCTGCGGATCGCCCGTCAGCACGCGCGCGACGACGGTCGCCTGGTCGTTGGCGTTCTGCACCGATTCGAGCCGGATCGTCGCGCCATCGGCATAGAGGTTGGGATGCGCGGCACAGTCGCCGATCGCGAACACGTCGGGAAGCGAGGTGCGGCAGAAGGCATCGACCGTCACGCCATTGCCGCCAGCGGCGCCCGCCTCGATCAGCGGCGCGACCGCTGGGACGATGCCGATCCCGACGACCACCATGCTGCCCACCACCACGCTGCCATCGGCGAGCCGTACCCCGGTCGCCGCGCCGTCATGGCCCTCGATGCTTACGACCGTGACGCCGGTGCGCAGGTCGACGCCGTGCGCGCGGTGCTCGGCTTCGTAGAAATGCGAGAGCGCTTCGCCGGCAACGCGCGCAAGCACGCGCGGTGCCGCCTCGAGCACGGTGACGTGCTTGCCGAGCTTGGTCAGCACCGCTGCGGCCTCGAGCCCGATATAGCCGCCGCCGATCACGATGACGTGGCTCACGTCGGGCAGTTCGGCGATCATCTGGTCGACATCGGCGCGGGTGCGCACGCCGTGGACGCCGCGCAGGTCATGCCCGGCGCACGTCAGCCGGCGTGGCGGACCACCGGTCGCCCAGATCAGGTTCGAATAGCCGATGGTCGCACCCTCGTCGGTGGTGACGACGTGCGTGGCAGGATCGACCGATACCACCGTGCGGCCCGGCAGTAGCGGAATCGTGCGCTCGACCCAGAAGGCCGCGGGTCGGATCAGGATCCGCTCGAAGGGCTTTTCGCCAGCGAGATAGTCCTTCGATAGCGGGGGGCGCTCATAGGGAAGCTCGGGCTCGTCGCCGAGCAGCGCGATCGTCCCCGCATACCCGCGCTGGCGCAGCGCGATCGCCGCTTGCGCCCCGCCATGCCCCGCACCCACGATCAA
This sequence comes from Sphingomonas sp. 10B4, assembly GCF_035019905.1. Lineage (NCBI taxonomy): Bacteria > Pseudomonadati > Pseudomonadota > Alphaproteobacteria > Sphingomonadales > Sphingomonadaceae > Sphingomonas > Sphingomonas sp. 10B4. The sequence continues at coordinate 88,260 of NZ_JASJVC010000004.1, forward strand.
AACGTCGAACGAAAGCGCGGTGTCGGTCATGTCGGCCCCTCTTGATCCTCGTGGCGGCTGACGTGCGGGCAACGCGCCGTTCTGTCCAGCCCGAAGCGCGATATCAGCCGCGCAGCCGCCGCGCCGGGAGCGGGATGAAGTTCAAGGCGGCAAAGGCCAGCGCGGCCCCGCTGATGATCGACGCGAACCAGCCGATTGGGCCGAACACCGCGCCCCACGCGATCATCGACAGCGCGAATGCCAGCGCGAGGAGCGTCCACGCGGTTGCGCGCAACCTGATGGCGCGGCCCCGCGGACACGCGCGCCGGTAGCGCTTGCCGTGATGCTGGTCGGTCGCCAGTCCGAACAGCACGAAGGCGAGGATAGCAGCAATGAAGGGGAGCGCGGTCATGCGCGCGCCTGGCTGCGCGATCGGCGTCGCGCGGGCACATGCAGGTGAACGCCGCGCGCGATCGCGGCATAGGCAAGCCCGAGCGCGAGCAGCGTCAGGTCGACACCGGCGAGCGTGGCGTCACCCGCCGCGATCGTCGCCGGCAAGCCGCGCGCGGTCGCGAGCATGTCGAACAGCGGGAGCGCGAGCAGCAGCGCTGCGGTCAGCGCGAGTTGCTCGACCCAGGCGCTCCGCGGGCGGCGGAGAAAGGCGTGGAGCAGCAGCGCTCCCCAGAGCACGAACATCGCATTGATCTCGGCCTCGGCGCGCGCCGGGAGGGTGAGCGGCAGGAGGCGGTTCGCCCACAGGAAGCCCACCATCGCCGCCGGGAAGCCCGCGACGAAACCGATATTGAGCCGCTCGACCAGGCGGAAGCCGAACGGCGGGCGCGACGGATCGGGCAATTTCTCGCGGCGCTTGACGCTCCACAGCACCAGCCCGCTTGCGACCATCACCGATCCGCCGATGCCGCACAGGAAATAGACCCAGCGGATCACGGCGTCGGCGAAGCGCCCGGCATGGACCCCGATCATCGCGCCCGCCGTCACTGCGGCCGCGCCCGGCAGCGGGGAGGCCCAGAGCAGGCGTCCGCTCACGCCGTCATAGGTCAGCCGCGGCGTCAGGCTCGACAGCGTGCCGTGGTTGCTTTGCGACAGCAGGATCCGCGCCGAGGCATCGCCCGGTGCGGTGACGCTGATGATATCGACCGGCGCGCCGAGCCGCCGCTCGCCATCGCGCAGCACAGCGGCAAGATCGACCAGCGGCGCGGGCCGGTCGGCACGCGGGACTGCCGGAGCCTCGGGATAGAGCAAGCGACCCAAGCTGAAGGGGGCGCTGTAATTGGCGACCGCTGCCCACGGCATCAGCAGCGTCATCAGCGTGACGAGCCCGGTATAGGTGATCATCAAGTGAAACGGCAGGCCGAGCACTGCGACGGCATTGTGCCCGTCGAGCCATGAGCGTTGCCCCTTGCCGCCACGAAAGGTGAAGAAATCGCGGAAGATCTTCTTGTGCGTCACGATCCCGCTGAGGATCGCGACGAGCATGAACATCGCGCAGATCCCGACGATCCAGCGCGCGACGTAATACGGCACGTAATGCAGGTCGAAGTGGAAGCGGTAGAAGAAGTCGCCGCCGAGCGTCGCGCGCGCCACGACCTTGGCGCCATTGGCGTCGATGCGCGCGCTGGTCTCGCCGGGCGTGGGCGGCGCTTTGGCGCCCGGCACCCAGAAGACGCTGCCGCTCGCCGAGCGCGTGCTCGGCACGGTGATGAACCAGCTTGCGGCGTCAGGGGCTTCGCGGTGTAGCAGCAGCTGCGCGCCGCGGACGACGCGCGCTGGCTGCTCGATCGGCGGGAGTTCGGGTTGTGCCCAGCGGTTGAGCGCCTCGCGCCAATAGGCCGCGGTGCCCGTCACGAACACGATGAACAGCACCCAGCCGACGAGCAGTCCCGACCAGGTGTGGAGCGTCGCCTGGCTCTGCCGGAAGCCCTTGCTCACGCGCGACCCGTCAGCGCGATCGACCCGAACGCGATCGCCGCGGCGATGCTGCCGCCGAGCAGCGTCGTCCACGCCGCGCGCCAGCCGCTCCGCGCGGCGAACGCCCACATCGCGGTGAAGGCGCACAGCGCGAACGCGACGAGCGTCGCGGTGAAGGTCGCCTCGGCTGGCCCGCCGGGCAGGATCCGCGCGAGCGCCATCGCCCACAGGCTCGCCACCGCATAGCCGCCGGGCATGGCGACGACGACGCGCAGCGCGGTGTCGGCGCGGTGTCGCCAAACGCGTCGGTCGTGGTTCATGCCCTGCCGCATCTGCCCTCAGAACCGATAGGCGATCGTGCCCTGCACGGTGCGGCGGTTGCCGTACCAGCACCAGGCATAATCGAGGTAGCAGGTCGTGACATACTTCTTGTCGAAGATGTTGGCGGCGTTGACCCCGAGCGAGACGCCGGCAAAGCGCGGCGCGATTGTGCCGAGATCGAAGCGCACCAGCGCGTCGACCAGCGTGAAGCCCGGCGTGCTCGTCCGCGCAGCACCACCGGCATAGATGCTGTCGACATGGCGCACCGCGCCGCCGATCGCGAAGCCCTGCCACTTGCCGTCGCGTGGTGCCCATTCGAGATTGCCCGACATGCCGCCGCGCCCGACGCCGAGGATCCCCGCGCCGATATTGGCGGGGTTGGCGTCAGCGGTGGTGCGGACCTTCTGGCGGCTATAGGCGAGTTTCGCGTTGAAGCCGTAGGGCAGGGGGGCGCTCGCCTCGACCTCGACGCCGCTCGAGCGGACCCGGCCGCTCTGCGTCGAGACGTTGGTGAGCGGGTTGGTGGTGATGAGGTTGGTCTGGTCGATCTGGAACCATGCGCCGGCGACGAGAATCTGCGTGCTCGGCACGGTATATTTCGCGCCGGCCTCGATCTGCTTGCCCTCGGATGGCTTGGCGACGGTGATCACGCCGTTTGGCTGCGTCAGCGTACCGTTGGGTTCGAACGAGGTCGAATAGCTGACATAGGGCGCAAGCCCGAACGGCAGCGTGTAGAGCGCACCGGCGCGATAGGTGAACTTCTGCGAGTCCTGCGACGCGGTGTTCGGTCCGGTGCGGACCGACGCCCAGTCCTGCCGCCCGCTCAACAGCACGCGCAAAGCGCCGTACGAAAGCTGGTCTTGCGCATAGACGCCCGCCTGGTTCGAGCGGGGCCTGTTGTCGTTCAGGCTGAAAGAGTTCGGCACCGCCGCCGGGCTCTGCGGCACGACCATCGTGCCATAGACCGGGGCATAGCCGTTGAGCGGGGTCGCCGAGCCGAAGGCGTTGATCGAGCGCGCGGTACCGGTCTGGTAATCGACGCCGAACAGCACGTCGTGCTTCACCGCGCCCGTGGCGAACCGGCCATGCACCTGGTTGTCGAACACCCAGGAGTCGCTGCGCTCGCGCGTCGCGTAGGAGGCGCGGTTGTAAAGCGTGGAGTTCGGGTTGGCAGCGGCGACCAGCGATCCTGCGGCATAGACGATCCCGAGCCGCGCGGTGCCATGCTGGTAGCGGCCCGAGGCGCGGATGTTCCAGTCGGGGTTGATCTCGTGCGTCAGGATATAGGTCGCGGCGACCTGCTCGCGCTTGAAGTAATTGCCGGGCTCGCCGAAATCGGTCGAGGTTGCGAGCTTGCCGTTGGGGTTGGGCAAGAAGGTGCCCGACGCCGGGAACACGCCGTAGCTGCCATTCTGCGGATCGTTCGAATAGGCGCCGAGCAGCGTCAGCTTGGTCGCAGGATCGAGTTTGAAGGTCAGCGCGCCCGACACCGTCTGGCGCTCGCGCGCGCTGAAGGTCTGCTGCGTGTGCGCTCCGTTGACGCTGCCGTTGATCCGCCACAGCACCGAATCGCCGATCTTGCCGCCGACATCGGCATCGGCGCGGTACAGGTCGTAGGTGCCGTAGGTGCCCGACACCGCACCGTAGAGCGGCTTGTCAAGCGGCAGTTTGCTCGACAGCGCGACGAGGCCGCCGGGGCCCGACTGGCCGTAGAGCACCGAAGCGGGGCCCTTGATCACTTCGATCCGGTCGAGCCGTGAGACGTCGATCTGGGGCTCGAGATAGCTTGCCCCGCCGATCAGCTTGAGCCCGTCGAGGAATTGCGGTGCATCGAAGCCGCGCAGCTTGAACTGGTCATAGACTTCGGCGCTCGATCCGCGCTGCTCGGTGGTGACGCCGGCGACGAAGCGTAGCGCCTGGTTGAGGTTCGACAGGCCGAGATCGGCGATGTCGGCGGCGCTGATGACGCTGATCGATTGCGGCGTCTCGGCGATCGGTGCCGAGCTCTTGGTGCCGGCGGTGGCCTCGCTGCTTGGGCGCGCGCCGGTGACGACGATCGCGGGGCCGTCCTCGGCTTCGTCCTCCGCCATCGCCGGTGCGGCATAGACGGCGGAGCTCAGCAGCACTGCGGAGATGACAAAACGCTTCATTCACTGGTCCCTTTGGTGTCACGGGGCCTAGTGACGTATTTGCGAACGCTTATCAATAGCGTTATCAAGAAGGCGTCAGAGCCTCTCGCTCGCCTCGGCGATCGCGCTATAGATTTCGCCCAGGCTGGCATCGTCGATACAGTAGGGCGGCATGACGTAGACGGTGTTGCCGAGCGGACGGAGCAGCAGGTCGCGCTGTTTGAAGAACGCGAGCAGCCGCGGGCCGAGGCCATCGAGATAGGTGCCCGTAGCGCTCGCCAGTTCGAATGCCGCGATCGTCCCGCAGACGCGGGCATTGTGGATCGTCGGCAGTAGGCGCAACTGCTCGGCCCAGCCCGCCTGGCGCTGCGCGAGATCGGCGATGCGATCGAGCACGGGCTCGGTGCGCCAGATTTCGAGATTGGCGTTGGCGGCGGCGCACGCGATCGGGTTCGCGGTGTAGCTCGACGAGTGGAAGAACATCCGCGAGCGGTCTTCCGAATAGTGCGCGTCGAAGATTTCGGCTGTCGCCATCGTCACCGCGAGCGGAACCGCGCCGCCGGTCAGCCCCTTCGACAGGCACAGGATGTCGGGCACGACGCCGGCTTGCTCGCACGCCAGCAGCGTGCCGGTCCGGCCCCACGCCGTCATCACTTCGTCGGCGATGAACAGTACGCCGTGGCGCGCACAGATCGCGCGCATCTCGGCGAGCACGCGAGGCGGATAGAAGAGCATCCCGCCCGCGCCGAGCACCAACGGCTCGAAGATGAACGCGGCCGGCGCGGCGCGGCACGCCTGCTCTAGCGCATCGAGCGTTGCTTGCTCGGCGCCAGCGGCGGGGTAGGGGATCGTGCCGACATCGAACAGCAACGGCGCATAGGCCTGGTTGTAGACGCCGCGCGCGCCGACCGACATCGCGCCGATCGTGTCGCCGTGATAGCTGTGCTCGAGCACGAGGATGCGGTTGCGCGGTTCACCGCGATTGGCGAAGAACCCGAGCGCCATCTTGAGCGCGACCTCGACCGCGGTCGATCCCGAATCCGAGAAGAAGACATGCTCGAGTGCGGGCGGCATGATCTCCACCAGGCCTTGCGCGAGCGTCTCGGCGGTCTCGTGCGTCCAGCCGGCGAAGATGATCTGGTCCATCTTGCTCGCTTGATCGGCGATCGCCGCCATGATCGCGGGATGGCAATGGCCGTGCGTCGTCACCCACCACGACGAGATCGCATCGATGATCCGGCGGCCGTCATCGGTGTAGAGAAACGCGCCCTCGGTGCGCGTGACGCGCGGGATCGTCTCGCCGAGGCCGTGCTGCGTGAACGGGTGCCAGACGGGCGAGCTCATCGGAAATCCTCAAGCGAGAAATGCGCAGCAAAGGCGGCGGCGAGCGCCGCGCGGTCGAGCGTCGGCAGCATCGGCAAGCGGCCGAGGCGGCGGACGTCGCCGATCCGCGCGATCGTCGCCTCGCTGTCCTCGACCGGCTCGCCGATAAAGGCCACGCCGAGGATCGGCACGCCGCGCGCGCGCAGCGCCTCGATCGAAAGCAGGCTGTGGTTGATCGTGCCGAGCGCGGTGCGCGCGACGAGCACCACGGGATCGCCCCAGCGCGCGAAGATATCGGCGTAGAGCGTCGTGTCGTTGACCGGAACGAGCACGCCGCCCGCGCCTTCGATCACCATCGCGCCATCGTGCGGCGGCGGATCGAGCGCGTCGGCATCGATCGTCACGCCGTCGATCCGTGCCGCGCGGTGCGGCGAGCACGGTGTGACGAGCCGATACGCCTCGGGCAGGATATGGCTCGCGGGCAGGCCGCTCAGCGCCGCGACGCGCGCGGCATCGCTGCCGTCGTCGAGCCCGGTTTGCACGGGTTTCCAATAGGACGCGCCGAGCGCTCCGGCGAGCGCGGCGGCAAAGACCGTCTTGCCGATGTCGGTATCGGTGCCGGTGACGACGATGCGGGGGATCATGACAAAGCTTCCAGGCAAGTGGCGAGACGGTCGATATCGGCGATGTCGACGTTGAGCGTGATCGAGATGCGCAGCCGCGAGCTTCCCGGCGGCACCGTCGGCGGGCGGATGCCGCGCACGTCGAAGCCCGCCGCCTGCAGGCGCGCGGCGAGCGCCATCGTCGCTTCGGCGTCGCCGACGATCAGCGGAAGGATCTGCGAGCCCGTCACCGTCGCCCCGAGCGGCGCGAGCACTTGGCCGGCATGGGCGATCAGCGCGTCGAGCCGCGTACGGCGCTCGGGTTCGTCGGCGAGGATGGCGAGCGCGGCGCGCACCGCGCTTGCCATCAACGGGGAGGGGGCGGTCGAAAAGATGAAGGCGCGCCCGCGATTGATCAGGAAATCGCGCACCACCGCTGGCCCGCACACCAGCGCGCCCTCGCAGCCGAGCGCCTTGCCGCAGGTGCGCATCGTGATCACGTCGGCGCGTCCGTCGAGCGCGGCAGCCAAACCGCGGCCGTCGGGGCCGAAGACGCCGGTGGCATGCGCCTCGTCGATCAGCAGCATGCCGCCGTGGCGTTGCGCGATACCGGCGAGATCGGCGAGCGGGGCCTGGTCGCCGTCCATGCTGTAGAGGCTCTCGACCGCGATCCACGGCGTGCCCGTTCCGCCCGCGCGGCGCCAGGCGGAGATCGCGTCGTCGAACGCCTGGGCGTCGTTATGTGCGACGCCCTGTGCCGGTGCGCGCGCGAGGCGCATTCCGTCATGTGCGCTGGCGTGGATCAGCGCGTCGTGCAGGATCAGGTCGCCGGTCTGCGGCAAAGTGGCGAACGAGGCGGCGTTGGCGGCAAAGCCACTCGAAAAATAGAGCGCGGTCTCGCTACCGAAGAAGGCGGCGGCTTCGGCTTCGAGCGCTTCGTGCTCGGGATCGTTGCCGCGCAGCAGCCGCGATCCGCCCGAGCCGATCGATACGCCGCGGTCGAGCGCCGCTGCGACGGCTTCGCGCAGGCGCAGCGAGGCGGCGAGACCGAGATAGTCGTTCGAGGCGAAATCGATCCCGGCGCGGGGGGAGAGGCTGCGGCGGCGGTGGGACTGGCCAAGCGATTCGAGATCGCGGGCGTGGGCGGCGAGGACGGACATCGCGCACGCCCTAACGCGGTTGACCGCGTCGCGCGATGGGGTTGCGATTAGAAGCGATCGCCGTCGCCCGCCTTATTCCCGTCATCCCCGCAAAAGCGGGGATCCCGCTCCTGGCCCGCGGTGCGCAGGAGAAGCGGGACCCTCGCTTTCGCGAGGGTGACGGGGGGCAGGATATGGGGGTGGCGCTCAGGAAAAGCCCACCACCGCATGCGGCACGTACGGTTCTTCGAGCCGCGCGATCTCGGCCTCGGTCAGCCCAATCTCGAGCGCCGCCAGCGCGTCGTCGAGATGCGCGAGCTTCGATGCGCCGACGATCGGCGCGGAAACCTCGGGCTTGGCCAGCACCCAGGCGAGCGCGATCTGCGCGCGCGCCACGCCGCGCTCGGTCGCGATCTCGGCGACGCGCTCGACCACGCGGCTGTCGGCATCGGCGGTGTGGCGATACAAGGTCGCGCCGAACGCGTCGGTCTGCGATCGCTCGGTCGCATCGTCCCAGTCGCGCGTCAGCCGGCCGCGCGCGAGCGGGCTCCACGGGATCACGCCAATCCCTTCGGCGGCGCAGAGCGGCAGCATCTCGCGCTCCTCCTCGCGGTAGAGCAGGTTGAGATAATTCTGCATCGTCGCAAAGCGCGTCCAGCCATTTGCCTCGGACGTGTGGAGCATCGTCGCGAACTGCCAGGCGAACATCGACGAGGCACCGATATAGCGCGCCTTGCCGGCCTTGACGACGTCGTGCAGCGCCTCGAGTGTCTCCTCGATCGCGACTTCGGGGTCGAAGCGGTGGATCTGGTAGAGATCGACATAGTCGGTGCCGAGCCGCGTCAGGCTGGCATCGATCTCGGTCAGGATCGCCTTGCGGCTGAGCCCGGCGCCGTTCGGGCCGGGACGCATCCGGCCGTGCACCTTGGTCGCGATCACGACCTCGTCGCGGCGCGTGAAGTCCTTGAGTGCACGCCCGACGATCTCCTCCGACGTGCCGTCCGAATAGACATTGGCGGTGTCGAAGAAATTTATCCCGGCTTCGCCCGCCTTTTGCAGGATCGGGCGGCTGGCCGCTTCGTCGAGCGTCCAGGCGTGGGTGCCGCGATCGGGCACGCCGAAGGTCATGCAGCCGAGGCACAGCCGCGAGACGTCGAGCCCGGTCGCGCCGAGTTTGATGTAATCCATGTGCGCTCCTCGCTTGGTGTCGGATGGCCAACGAACCAGCGGCGAGAGCGCTCCGGCTTATTTCTTGGGTGTGACCCATACCGAAACCGGCACGACGAACTTGCCGGGCGCAGGCTTGCCGACATCGACGCGGTCGGCGGTGACGAGTTCGCCCGAGGTGAGCGTGAAGGACGCCCAGGGCTTGGGCATACGGCCGAAGACCATCTTCTGGATAGGCTCGCCGGTGGCGGAATTCATGATCGTTGCGGTGACACTCATGGCGGCGCGTTAGCGAGCGAGCGGCGCGCCTGTCCAGCGGTGTGCGACGAGCCGGCACTTTTCCGGTCAAGCGGCGTTCAGTTGTCGCGGCTATGGCTGTGTTCAGGACCAGGGTGAATGCCCGAAACGAAGAAGCCTCGCGCCATGCAGACCAAACGACCGTGACCGAGATCCCTGCCGCCACGGCGACCACGCCCGAAGGCGACCGCGCGACTGTCGAGACACCGGCGCGGCGCCGCTGGCGCATCGTGCGCAATGTGCTGCTCGCGATTCTGGCGGTGCTGTTCGCGATCTGGCTGGTGCTCTACATCACCAAGGGGCGCTTCCTGAAGCCGACCTTCGAACGTGTCGTGGGATCGCTGACGCATCGCACCGTCGGCGTGCGGGGCGATTTTCAGCTGTTCTTCGATCCGTTCCAGATCAAGTTCCTCGCCGAGGGGCTGACGATCTCGAACCCGTCCTGGGCGAGCAAGCCAAATCTGTTCGAGGCGAAGAAGATCGACACGCGGATTGCGCCGCTGTCGCTGCTGTTCGGCAAGCGTCGGCTCTATTTCCTCGATCTCGCCGACGGCGCGGTCGATCTCGAATGGAGCCCCGACCACAGCACCAACAGCTGGACCTTCAGCCAGACCAAGGGCGGCAAGCCGCTCGCCTTTCCGACGATCGACCGCGCGACGCTCGCGGGTACGACGGTGCGCTATCGCGACACGCGGATGCGGCTGCTTGCCGATCTGACCTTCGCCACGATCAAGTCGACCGACGCGAAGATCGGCGACAAGGTCGATTTCACCGGCAATGGCGTGGTGCGCGATACGCCGTTCACGCTGACCGGCGCGTTGCTCTCCCCCGACCAGACCGTGGCGCGTGGTGCCAACACGCTGACGATGACCGCGCACGCCGCACACAACGTGATCGATGTCGCGGGCACGCTGCCGAGCCTAGCCGAGATCGAGAAGGTCCCGCTCGACGTGACGGCGCGTGGGCGCAACATGGCCGAACTGCTGCATATCATCGGCGTCACCATTCCGCAGTCGCGCACCTATGTCCTCAAGGCGCAACTGGTGAAGACCGGCACCACCTATGCCTTCACGCATCTGCGCGGCCGCTTCGGCGCGAGCGATCTAGCAGGGCGCTTCACGGTCGAGAATATCGCGCCGCGCATCCACATCGCCGCGACGCTGGCGAGCAAGAAGGTCGACATCATCGATCTCGCGCCGTTCATCGGCTACAATCCTGATCTGATCGCGGCCAAGGGCGTCCAGGCGGCAGCCGCCGCTACGGGTGCCGCACCGGCGCGCCTGCTGCCCGACGCGTCGCTCGATATTGCCGCGCTCCACGCGTTCGATGCGGATCTGAAATGGACGGTCGGCACGGTGCGGTCGAAAAACGTGCCGGTCTCGAACATCGACCTGACGCTCGCGCTCAAGGACAGCGTGCTCAAGCTCTCGCCGCTGACCTTCTCGATGGCGCGCGGCACTGTCGCGTCCGACATTATCCTCGACACGCGTCGCCGGCCGACCAAGGCGAGCTACGACATCCGCCTGGCCTCGACCCCGATGGGGCGGCTGCTCGCCGGGTTCGGCGTTGCCGAGGCGGGGACGACGGGGACGATCAAGGGGCGGATCCAGCTCGTCGGCAGCGGCGACAGCCTCCATGATTCGCTCGCCAATGCGAACGGAAGGATCGCGTTCGTGATGCCCGCCGGCAGCTTCTGGACGCGCAACGTTCAGTTGAGCGAACTCGATATCGGCACCTTCGTCCAGAAGATGTTCCAGGACAAATTGAAGGAGCCGGTGCGGATCAATTGCGGGCTGGTCGCCTTCACGGTGCGCAAGGGCGCGGCGGCGGCCGATCCGATCCTGATCGACACCAGCAAGAACGTGATCGCGGCGACGGGCGGGTTCAGCTTCGGGACCGAGGCGCTCGATCTCGCCTTCCGCGCCGATGGCAAGAAGTTCAGCCTGCTTTCTGCGCAGTCGCCGGTCGGGCTCAACGGTCATTTCGCAAAGCCGGGGATTTCGGTGATCAGCCCCGATTTGATCGGTCGCGCGGGGACCGGGCTTGGGCTGGCGCTGCTCGCCACGCCGCCGGCAGCGTTACTCGCGTTTATCGACGTGGGGGATGCCAAGGCTGCAGCCTGCTCGCCGATCCTCTTTGCAAAGCCCGCCGCGGCGCAGCGCACGACCAAGGGCAAGCCGCGAGATGATGTCGGCAACGGCACGCCTGAACAGGGCGCTGGCAAGCGGAAGAAGTTCCTGGGGATTTTCTGAGGAGGCGCCTCGGTCACAGCACCCCGGCGAAGGCCGGGGCCCAGGGGTGGAGGCTCCAACGGCGCGTGCAACGCGCTCTTTCAGAACGCTCGCCTCTGGGCCCCGGCCTTCGCCGGGGAACGATGCGGGAAAAGTCGGAGCTAGCCCGTCAGCGCGCCTTGCGCAGCCGCTTTGCATTCCCGGTCGCCGCCTTGTGCACCGGCGCGACCACATCGCGGCCCATCTTCGCGCTCGTTTCGAGCGCTGTCAGGGCGTGCATGCTTGAACGTTCGGACAGCGCGGCAAGTTCGAACAGCGTCGGTAGGCGGCCGCGCAGCCACATCGCGCCGAGCTCCTGTGCCTGCGCGACATAGCCCGCCTGCAGCGTCATCCACGCCTGCATGCCCGCCGTCCCGGATGCCGAGAAGGCGGCGACTTTCTCAGGCACCATCCGGCCGAGCTCGGCATAATCACCGCTGAGCGGCGAACGCATCGCTTCGCCGATCGTGTTGGTGCGCGAGGCGATCACCGCGTGCGAGGCGGTCGCGGTTTCGCTCAATCGCTCGCCGGTCGCACCGACCGACCCCCATGCCGACATGACACGCGTCCAATAGGCAAAGGGGTTGATCATACGGTGCATCCCGATAGAGGCCGCAGCCCTAGCGGCTAGGCGAGGGTACGGACGTTAGGTTCCCGCGCATAGAAGCGCTTGGCCGCAGCGGCGATGAAGGCCTTGTCGAGACCCGTCACGCCTTCATCGGCCTCGACGCCGGCCTTGTCGAGCAAAGGCTTCGCCGCGTCGCTCGCGCCGACCGCCTTGAGATGCCCGAACGCGTCCATCACCCACTGGACGGCTGCGCCCTCCTTGAGCATCGCCGCGGCTCCGTCCTTCGACAGCACGACCGCTGCCGCATCGAACAGCTGCGACGGCGAACCGGCGAGCTGGCCATCGGCCTTCTTCATCGTCCCGTCGGACAGCTTTGCGCCGCCGACCTTGGGCGCGACGAGGAAGGGTTTCGCCTTCGCCTTGGTGATTGCCGCGACCAGCGTCTCGAGCTCGCCCGCATCGGTGCCATCCGCGATCAGCACGCCGACGGTCCGCCCTTCGAGCGTCGCCTTCATGTTCTTGTGGATCGACAGCGCGTCGGACGGCTTCATGTCGACCGGCTCGCGCGCGGCTTTCGCCTTCTTGGGCAGCGGGATGCCCAGCCCGTCGGCGACGCGCTTGGCGAACGCCTCGTCGACATTGCGCAGGTTCGCCAGCATCCGCGGCGGGACCTGATCGAGCGTCCCGACCTTCGACAGCTCGAACACGAACGACGATGCGATATGTGCCTGCTCGCTCTCGGTCTGCGAGTTCAGGAACAGCCGTGCCTGGCTGTAATGGTCGCTGAACGTCTCCGAGCGGATGCGGAGCTTGTCGCCAGTCTCGTTCGGACCGGTCGCGGCATTGACCGTGGCGAAGCCCTTCGGGCTTTCGCGCGGGCCGCCTTCCTCGCCATGTGCGCCGAGGCTGTTGGGCTCGTAATTCGCCCGACCCTTCGGCACCTGCGTCTGCATCATTCCGTCGCGCTGGAAGTTGCCGAACGGGCAGCGCGGCGCGTTGATCGGGATCTGGTGGAAGTTGGTCGTGCCCAGACGCGACTTCTGCGTGTCGAGGTACGAGAACAACCGGCCCTGCAGCAGCGGATCGTTCGAGAAATCAATGCCGGGCACGATGTTGGTCGGCAGGAAGGCGACTTGCTCGGTCTCGGCAAAGAAGTTGTCGACGTTGCGGTTGAGCACCATCCGACCGATGATCCGCACGGGGATGTCGTCCTCGGGAATCAGCTTGGTCGAATCGAGCACGTCATAGGGCTGCGCGTCGGCGAAGGCCTGGTCGAACACCTGGATACCGAGCTCCCATTCGGGGAAGTCGCCACCATCGATCGCCTCGAACAGGTCGCGGCGGTGATAGTCGTTGTCGGCCGCCTGAAGCTTGAGCGCCTCGTCCCAGATCGTCGACTGAATGCCGAGCTTGGGCTTCCAGTGGAACTTGACGAAGCTCGCCTTGTCCTCGGCGTTGACCAGCTTGAAGGTGTGGATGCCGAAGCCTTCCATCATCCGCAGCGAGCGCGGGAGGGTACGGTCGGACATCGCCCAGAACAGCATGTGCGTCGCTTCGGGGGTGAGCGATGCCCAGTCCCAGAAGGTGTCGTGCGCGCTGCCGGCCTGCGGATAGCCACGATCGGCCTCCATCTTCACCGCGTGGATCAGGTCGGGAAACTTGATCGCATCCTGGATGAAGAACACCGGGATGTTGTTGCCGACCAGATCCCAATTGCCTTCGCGCGTGTAGAGCTTGACGGCGAAACCGCGCACGTCGCGCGGGGTGTCGACCGAACCCGATCCGCCCGCGACGGTCGAGAAGCGGACGAACACTTCGGTCTTCTCGCCCTTGGTGAACACCGCGGCCTTCGACAGGTCCGAAATGTCATCGGTCGCCTCGAAATAGCCGTGCGCGCCCGAGCCGCGGGCGTGGACGATCCGCTCGGGGATGCGCTCATGGTCGAAGTGGAAGATCTTCTCGCGCAGCACGAAATCCTCGAGCAGCGTCGGCCCGCGCTCGCCCGAGCGCAAGCTGTTCTGGTTGTCGGAGATCGGCACGCCGTGGTTGGTGGTCAGCACGGCATCGCCCTCGCTGGCCTGTTGGTGGGTCTCGCCCGCGTTGCCGCGGATTGTCTCGGGGGTGGTGGCCATCTCATGTCTCCGGGAAAAATATCGTGCGCTGTCGACAAGCGCGCGCCAGCGCGCCCATTCGGAAAACCTCGCGGTCAAGGAACGACCCGGCCGCGGATTCTTTCCGCCGCAATCGCAATATATAGCCTGACTCATTGAGGAGCCGGAAAAGAGGTTGCGTTGTGGTCCGGAAGCGATTCATGTTCCAACATGATC
>NZ_JASJVC010000005.1:0-96705 GCF_035019905.1 Sphingomonas sp. 10B4
GGGGGGGGGGGGGGGGGCCGCGGGGGGGGTTTTTCCCCCCGGGGGGGGGGGGGGGGGGCGGGGGCCCCCCCCCCCCATTTTTTTTCCCCCCCCCCCCCGCCCCCGGGGGGGGGGGGGTCCCCCCCCCCCCCCCCGCCGCCTTATACTTTTCGGATCAAGCTTCGGCGGTGGGAGCGAGCGAAAGATCTTCGCTCGCGGCGGTCTCGGAAGGGGCGGGATGGCTGACGAGGCGGATGAAGCCGACGACAAGCAGCATGGCAGGAACGATGTTGAAATACGCCGGGGCACTGATGATGTGCAGCGCTGATACCAAGACAAGCGCCGCGACCACGGCAAACGACCCCATTCGGTCCATCATCACTCTCCATCTTTTATAATTGTCATCAAGCTGCAACGCCGTGCGGTAGGCGTCAATCGGAAAGTTCAAGGCGCGAGACCTGGAGTATTCCTCAGCGATGGCGGCACGCTATCGCTTTGTCTTTGCTCGCTCTCTTATTCATGCTGCGCCGCAGCAATAAAACGTCATCGTTCGCTAACACGCGCGTTGCGACCTCTTCCCAGCTTGGTGGCGTTGGAAAGAGGAGTTCCGTTATGCACACGTCGCAATCCCCGAAACGCTCGAAGATGACCCCAACGGCGCGCGCTTCGCTGTCCTTGTTAGGGTTCGGTCTGGCGCTGCTGGCGTTCCTAATTGCAATCGACCGCCCGCAATGGTTCGTTCTGCGTCCCGCATCGGGCACCGCTGCTGCATTGGCCAAGGCGTCGGTCAAACCGGTCGATACGCATGAGACCGCACGGGTTGGTGCGGCGGCCGCGGACATCGCGCCGTAATGGTGTGGATTTGCCGCAGGCACCATTCGGCCCTATCGCGCAGCAGCGCCCTTGAAAGCCCTGAGAACCGATGATCGTCACCAACACCCCCGGCTATCGCCACATCCTCCGCGAGATCTGGCGGCCTGCTGCCTTGCTGTTCGTCTGGGATGTGATCGTGACGGTCACCTATTACGTCGTGCCGTTCACCGCGCCATCGCTCCCGCTGACGCTGTTCGGCACGGCGCTCGCGCTGTTCCTCGGGTTCCGCAGCAATTCGGCGTATCAGCGCTGGTGGGAAGGGCGCGTGCTGTGGGGGCAGATGATCAACGCCAGCCGCAGCCTCGCACGCCAGGCGCGCAACTATCTGCCTGACGAAGCGAAGGATCTGAAGCGCACGATCATCCTGCGCCAGATCGCCTATGTCAACGCGCTGCGCTGCCAGTTGCGGCGTCAGGCGCCCGACGGCGAGGTGTTGCGCTTCCTGTCGCGCGGCGAGGCCGATTTCGCGCTGGGACGCGTCAATGTCGCCAACGGCATCGTCGATGGCACCGGCCGCCGGATCAACGGGGCTTGTGCGCAGGGCTGGATCGACACGATCCAGCAGGCATCGATGGAAAACATCCTCGTCGACATCGCCAATGCGCAGGGCGGGATGGAGCGGCTCAAGAACATGCCGTTGCCGAGCCAGTACCGCTTCTTCCCGACGATCTTCACGCACCTGCTGTGCATCTTGCTGCCGATCGGGCTGGTCGATACGCTCGGTTTCGCGACCCCGCTCGGGTCGAGCATCGCCGGGCTGATGTTCCTGGTGGTGCTCGCGATCGGCGACGATCTGCTCGATCCGTTCGCCAACACCGTCCACGACGTGCCGCTGACGGCGATGTGCCGGACGATCGAGATCGATCTGCTTCAGGCGATTGGCGATCAAGCGCCAGAGCCGCTGCGGCCCGATGCGCGCGGCGTGCTATGGTAAGCGAGGTTTAGGCCCAACCCTCGAGCACTTGATCGGGCGGGCGGTGTCCGTCGGCCCACATGCGGATGTTGGTGATGACCTTTTCGCCCGTCGCCATCCGTCCTTCATAGGTCGCCGACCCCATGTGCGGCGTCATCACGACGTTGGGCAAAGCCAGCAGCCGCGGGTCGATCTGCGGCTCGTGCTTCCACACGTCGAGCCCGGCGCCCGCCAGCCGCTGACCCTCGAGCGCGTCGATCAGCGCATCCTCGTCGACGATCCCGCCGCGCGCGGCATTGATGAGATAGACGTGCGGGCGCAGCAGCGCGATGCGGTCGGCGTTCAGCAGGCCCTCGCTGTCGGCATTGCGTGGAGTGTGGATCGTCAGAATGTCGATCGCGCCCAGCATCGCGTCGAGATTGGGGTGCCACTGCGCCTGCAATTCCGCCTCGACCACCTTCGGCAAGCGGTTCCGGTTATGATAATGGATCGACAGCCCGAAAGCGCGCGCACGCCGCGCGACCGCCTGGCCGATCCGCCCCATGCCGAGGATACCGAGCGCCTTGCCGCCGATCCGATGGCCGAGCATCCCGCCGGGCGACCAGCCCTGCCACGCGCCCGATCGCACCAGTTTCTCGCCCTCGGCGAGGCGGCGCGGGACCGAGACGATCAGCGCCATCGTCATGTCGGCGGTGTCCTCGGTGAGCACGCCGGGGGTGTTGGTGACGATAATACCGCGCGCGCGCGCGGCCTTCAGCGCGATATGGTTCACGCCCGCGCCGAAATTGGCAATCAGCTTGAGCTGCGCGCCGGCATTGGCGATCAATTCGGCATCGATCTCGTCGGTGACGGTCGGGACCAGCACGTCGCAGTCCGCCATCGCGGCGGCGAGCTGATCGCGCGTCATGCCGACGGGCCCGCGGAACAGCCGGGTGTCAAACAGCTGCGTCATGCGTTCGATCACCGCGTCGGGCAATTCGCGCGTTACGGCGACTTTCGGGTTCGGCACGCGTCTCGTTTCGGGCATGGACATGGCTTGGCGGAGCGCTTTGGCCTCGTCAACGGTGTTGAAGCGTGTGCGCGAAGCACGATAAACGGGCGCGAACACAGACGGGGAAATAGCATGCGTATTGGGGCCAGAATTTTGCTGGCGGCAACGGCGATCACGCTCGGCGGCAGCGCGATGGCGCCGGTGCTGGCCGGGCTCGTCCAGAAGAAGCCGCCCTATTTCGCCTCGATCTCGGCGGGCAAAGCGCGGATGCGGACCGGACCGGCGCGGAGTTATCCGTCGAGCTGGCTGTACCAGCGCGCCGACCTGCCGGTGAAGGTGCTCGACGTCTACGACCATGGTGCCTGGTACAAGGTCGAGGATCCGGGCGGCACGCAAGGCTGGATGATGGGCACGCTGGTGAGCGAGAAGCGCACCGCGGTGGTGCTCGGAATGGTGGCCGAGCTCCGCGATTCGCCGCGCGATGGCGGGCGGATCCTGTGGCGCGCGGCGCCCGGCGTCGTCGGGCGGTTGAGCCGCTGTTCGCGCGGGTGGTGCCATTTCGACGTGCGCGGGCGCGGCGGCTATGTCGAAGCAAACCACCTGTGGGGCGTCGAGCCGACCGAAGAGCTGCCGTGAGCGGCTGGCGCATCGTCGAGGATGATCTGACCCATCCTGCGGTGATCGCCTTGCTCGAGCTGCACGTGCGCAGCGCGAACGAAAATTCGCCGCCGGGCAGCGTCTTCGCGCTCGACCTCACCGGGCTGCGCGATCCCGCGGTCACGCTGTGGACAGCGTGGGAAGGCGCGGAACTGCTCGGCATGGGCGCGCTCAAGCAGCTCGATGCGCGCCACGGCGAGATCAAGTCGATGCGCACCGCGCCCACGCACTTACGGCGCGGCGTCGCTAGCGTGGTGCTTGCGCATGTGATCGCCGCGGCGCGGGCGCGCGGCTATCGACGCTTGAGCCTCGAAACGGGGACGACCCCTCCGTTCTCGCCGGCGCATGCGTTATACGAGCGGACCGGGTTCGTCGAATGCGATCCGTTTGCGGGCTATAGCGACCGCGTGTTCGCGCGGTACTATACGCTCGCGCTGGAATAACGCCCTTCCCCCGGGACCAGGGGAAGGGCGCTGCCGGGCTTACGCCTCAGTTCATCAATTCCACCGCGACCGCGGTCGCTTCGCCCCCGCCGATGCACAGCGAGGCGAGGCCACGCTTCTGCCCGCTGGTCTGGAGTGCCGACAGCAACGTCGCGAGGATGCGCGCGCCGCTCGCGCCGATCGGATGGCCGAGCGCGCACGCGCCGCCATGCACATTGAGCTTGTCATGCGCGATGCCGAGGTCGCGCATCGCGATCATCGCGACGACCGCAAAGGCCTCGTTGACTTCGAACAGATCGACATCGTCGACCGACCAGCCCGCCTTGGCGAGCGCCTTGCGCATCGCGAACACCGGCGCGGTGGTGAACAGCTCGGGCGCGTGCGCGTGTGCCGCCTGCGCGACGATCCGGGCGATCGGCGTGAGGCCGAGCTTTTCGGCGACCGACGCGCGCGTCATCACCAGCGCCGCGGCGCCATCCGAGATCGACGAGGCGTTCGCCGCGGTGATCGTGCCTTCCTTGGAAAATGCAGGCTTGAGCGTCGGGATCTTGGCGACATCGCCCTTGGCGGGCTGCTCGTCGAGGCTGACGGTAGTCGGCCCCTTGCGACCGCTCACCTCGACCGCGACGATCTCGCGGTCGAACGCGCCCGATTGCTGCGCGCGTTGGGCGCGGTGGAGCGACTCGATCGCATACTCATCCATCTGCTGGCGCGTGAATTGATAGACGGCGGCGGTGTCCTCGGCGAAGTTGCCCATCAGCTTGCCGGGCTGATACGCATCTTCGAGCCCGTCGAGATACATGTGATCCTTGAGCACGTCGTGCCCGATCCGCGCGCCGCTCCGATGCCGCAGCGAGAGATACGGCGCGTTGGTCATGCTCTCCATCCCGCCCGCGACGATCAGGTCGGCAGAGCCGGCAGCCAGCGCATCGGCGGCGAGCATCGTCGCCATCATGCCCGATCCGCACATCTTGTTGACCGTCGTCGCCTCGATATGGTCGGGGAGGCCCGCTTTCAGCGCGGCCTGGCGCGCGGGGGCCTGGCCGAGCCCGGCGGGGAGGACGCAGCCCATATAGATCCGCTCGATCGCGTCGCCTGAAACGCCGGCGCGCTCGACCGCGCCACCGACGGCGGCGGCGCCGAGCTCGGTTGCGGTGGCGCCGGTAAGCGCACCCTGGAACGAGCCCATCGGCGTGCGGGCATAGGAGACGATGACGACGGGATCAGCGGACATTGGCGATCTTTCGCGAGGATAAAAGATGGGTGTTATTTAGGACGGAGCCGGCGGTTTTACAAACGAGCCGCGATCGGGTGGCTTCCCGATGCGACGGGAATGGCGATAAGGAGGCGCATGGTGGAGATCCTCCTATGGCCGGCGCTGCTCGGGCTGCTCGGCGCCGTGATCGGGAGCTTTCTCGCAACGCTGGTGATCCGCTGGCCCGAGGGGCGATCGGTGATGCGCGGGCGGTCGCACTGCGACGGCTGCGGCGCGTCGCTCGGCGTGCGTGATCTCATTCCGTTGGTGAGCGCTGCGCTGGCAGGAGGGCGATGCCGGCGCTGTAGGGCGCCGATCGACGCGCGGCATTGGCAGATCGAGCTCGGCTGCTTGGGGGTCGGCGTGCTTGCCGGTTGGGCGGTGCCGGGCCCGGTCGGGCTGGCGGGCGCCGTATTCGGCTGGCTGCTGCTGACGCTTGCCGCACTCGATATCGCTGAATTCTGGCTGCCCGACGCGTTGACGGCGACGCTAGCGGGCGGCGGGCTCGTGACGGGGTTACTCGGTGTCGAGCCCTCGCTCGTTGACCGGCTGATCGGCGCGGTGAGCGGCTTTGCCGTGCTGTGGGCGATCGGGGCAGGGTATAAGCGTCTGCGGCACCGCGAGGGGCTGGGCGGGGGAGACCCGAAATTGCTCGGCGCGATCGGGCTATGGCTCGGCTGGCGGCTGCTCCCGGCGGTCGTTTTGCTGGCCGCGCTTATCGGGCTGGCGATCGTCCTGGCCGGTATGCTGAACGGGCGCAAAGCAGGGCTGGGCGACCGAATGCCGTTCGGGGCGCTGCTCGCGATCGCGGCTTACCCGGCCTGGCTGTTCCTGCTAGGCCAGTCGTCATGAAAGCGCTTCTCTTGCTCGCGCCGCTCGTGATTGCCGCAGCCCCGCAGGCGACGCCGGTTCCGCCAGCCCAGCCGCTCGCGTCGGTCGATGGCCTGCCGATCGGCGCGATTCCGAAGCAGGATTTGCCCGCACGCGGCTGCGCTGCCTATCTCTGGACCGCGAGTGGGACTCGAGCGCTGATCGCGATGGTCGGGGCCGATCCGGCGCGGTTGCGCGTCTCGGTTCAGGGCAAGGTGACCGATCTCGACCGCAGCGCGCAAACCGGCGCGAGCGGCTTCGGATTTCCCGAACGCGCCGAATATGGCGGCGGCCCGCTCGTCGCGAAATTGACGATGAAGGTTGAAACCCGCGAATCGATCAGTGGTGGAGCGGTCGTGCCCGAGGGATTGCTCGAGATCGACCAAGCGGGGCAGGATACGATCATAGTGCCGGTCGCGGGGTTGATTGGCTGCACGTGAGGGGAAAATGATGACGATGCTCGATGTTCTGAACGCTCAGCGCGCTGCCTTCATGGCCGAGCTGCCCGTCAGCCTCGCGGTCCGCAAGGACCGGCTCACGCGCGCCGCCGCGATGATCGCCGACAATGCCGACGCGTTCTGCGACGCGCTGAGCGAGGATTTCGGGCATCGCAGCCGCGAGCAGTCGATGCTCACCGACATCGCATCCTCGGTCGCGCCGATCCGCCATGCGCTCAAATCGGTCGAGGGTTGGATGCGGCGTGACAAGCGCGCGGTGCAATTCCCGCTCGGCCTGCTCGGCGCGCGCGCCTGGGTCGAATATCAGCCCAAGGGCGTGGTCGGCGTGATCGCGCCGTGGAATTTCCCGGTCAATCTGGTGATGGGCCCAGTCGCCGGCGCCTTTGCGGCGGGGAACCGCGTGATGGTCAAGACGAGCGAATTCACTCCGCGCACGGCGGCGCTGTTCGAAGCAGTGTGCCCGAAATATTTCGCAGCCGACGAACTCGCGTTCTTCAGCGGCGCGGCCGACATCGGCAAGGCGTTCTCCGAGCTGCCGTTCGATCATCTGATCTTCACCGGCGCGACCGGGATCGGGCGCTACATCCTGCATGCCGCCGCCGACAATCTCACGCCCGTCACGCTCGAGCTCGGCGGCAAGTCGCCGGTGATCGTCGGCAAGGACGCCGATATCGCCAAGACGACCGAGCGCGTCGCGATCGGCAAGATGCTCAACGCCGGCCAGATCTGCCTCGCGCCCGATTACATGCTCGTGCCCGAAGCGCAGGAACAAGCGGTGGTCGATGGCCTCAAGGCAGCGGTGTCGGCGATGTACCCGACGCTACTCGCCAATCCCGATTACACTGCGATCATCAACGACCGGCATCACCAGCGGCTCGAGGAATGGGTCGCCGATGCGCGCGCCAAGGGTGCGACGGTCGAGACGGTCAATCCGGCGGGCGAGGATTTCGCCGGCTCGAACAGCCGCAAGATGCCGCTCCACATCGTCCGCAACGCGACCGACGACATGATCGTGATGCAGGAGGAGATCTTCGGACCGATCCTCCCGGTGCGCCGCTATAGCGGGATCGACGCCGCGATCGGCGAGGTCAACCGCCGCGACCGGCCGCTCGGGCTCTATTATTTCGGGCCCGATGCCGACGAACGGC
This sequence comes from Sphingomonas sp. 10B4, assembly GCF_035019905.1. NCBI lineage: Bacteria > Pseudomonadati > Pseudomonadota > Alphaproteobacteria > Sphingomonadales > Sphingomonadaceae > Sphingomonas > Sphingomonas sp. 10B4. The sequence continues at coordinate 7,588 of NZ_JASJVC010000005.1, forward strand.
GGCGCGTGCTCGATCGGACGATTTCGGGCGGCGTGACGCTCGACGACGTGGTCTTCCACGTCTCGATGGAAGAGCTGCCGTTCGGCGGGATCGGTCCTTCGGGGATGGGATCGTATCACGGCACCGATGGCTTCAAGACGTTCAGCCACGCCAAGGCGGTGTTCAAGCAAGCCAAGCTCGACGTCGCCAAGCTGGCCGGCCTCAAGCCGCCTTACGGCAAGGCGACGTGGACGAGCATCAAGCGGCAGATGAAATAGGCGGTTACCAGCTTCCCCGTCTAACCGTCACCCCGGGCTCGTCCCGGGGTCCACCGGGCCGCGAGCGCTGCGGCCGCGGCGCGTGCGTGACAGTGGACCCCGGCACAAGGCCGGGGCGACGAAGTAGGGCTTCGAACCAAATGTTAGCGAGCAGAGTCGATCCGGTAGTGGATCGGCTTGAAGCTTCCGCCATTGCTCGCCGGTGCCGAGCAGGCGGTGAGGCCGATCACCAGGTCCATCGCCGCGCGAAAGACGATGTGATCGCCCGCCTTGCTGATCGGCGGCAGCACCGACAGCTTGCCGGTGGTCGCGTCCACCGGCACATTCATGAAGCAGTTGAACGCAACCGGAATCCGGTCGGGCGCGACGCCATACGGCTCGAGCGCCGCCGCCAGATTGCCGAAGCATCCGCGATGCGGCGGCAAGTCGGGATAGAAGTGGTGGAAGGTGTCGTACGAGCATGGTGTGAGCAAAAAATCGTGCCGCCCGACGGTGTCGGCGACAATCTCGAGCATCGGCCGCGAGCGGTTCGAATAGAGCAAATGGCCCGTCGTCAGGAAGATCGTCTCGGCATAATCGAGCGTCCTGCCCGAAGAGATGACCTCATCGAGGTCTTCAGCGTTGAACGCGAGCAGATCGGCAACTTGCCGACCGCGCGGGTCGATCACCGTCAGCGTCTCGCCGTGCGACAGCCGGAAGGCGGTGCCGCTGCGTTCGGGGATTTCGATCGTCACGCTCATTCGGGCGTGCCCGCATAGCTGAACGGGCATTTCCACTCGGCGTCGACCACCCGCCCGCTATATTGCCGCGCCTCGCTGATTTCGCCGTGGCGCGCGAGCATCGGATTGCGGCTGCCCGCCAGCGCCTCGTCGCGCACGAGGATCTTCTCTCGCATGCCCTCGTAGCGGCCCTGGTCGCGCAAGGTGGTGAACTGGTCGTGCAGGTTGAACACCATCGTCGGACGCGCAAAGCGGCGCGCAGGGCGACTGGCGTTTGGGTGCAGCCCGACGATGAAGAACGCTTCGCCGCCGAAGCTCAGCGAGAAATGCGGGCTGTCCGGGTCGGCGCTGACGCCCTTGTCATAGCCCTGGCCACGCCACACGTCCTTGTCCGAGATCGACTGTGCACGCTGCCACAGCGCCGTCTCGAACGCGTCTTCGCTGAGCGCATCGGGTCCATCGAAGATCACCGCGAAGCTGCGAAAAAGCCCGGGCTCGGCACGATAGTCGGCTGCGAAATGCATCAGCCCGTCGTGAATGCGCAAATCGTCCCACGCGCTGTCGATCCGATCGCACGCGAGGACCGCAAGCGTGCCCTTGGCCAGCGCGGCCTTGGCCCCGACGCACGGGAAATCGGCCGCCGCGACGTGCGCGTCGAGCAAGGCCTGGAAATCTCCCTGCGCGCGGTGGCGCCAGGGGAAGAGCGGAGTGGACGGGGCTGGCATGCCCATCAAGACGACTCCCGCCTGCGTAAGGTTCCCAAAAACCTAGTTGATCTCAATCAGACGCTTCATGAACTTGTGCCTTGGGAAAACCGTCCCACGCTTGATCGTAATCGGCGTCCAGGGCGCTCGTTTTCAAGGCAAATTCGGTGGGTGTGAAGACCCAGCGGCTCTCGATCATGAACGCCATCGTCCCGTCGAGCTTGTGCGGCTTGAGGTCGGCGGCGCTGGCACCCTGCCAGCTCGCGACGTCGGGGCCGTGCCCGCTCATCTGGTTGTGCAGCGACAGCGCGCCCGGCACGAAGCCGTCGGCCTTCGCATCATACGCGCCGTACAGCAGCCCCATGCATTCGCTCATCGTGTTGCGGTGGAACCAGGGCGGGCGGAAGGTGTCCTCGGCAACCAGCCAGCGTGGTGGGAAGATCACGAAATCGACGTTCGCGGTGCCGGGGACTTCGCTCGGCGAGGTCAGCACGGTAAAGATCGAGGGGTCGGGATGATCGAAGCTGATGCTGCCGATCGTGTTGAAGCGCGTAAGGTCGTACTTCCAGGGCACGTAATTGCCGTGCCACGCGACGACGTCGAGCGGCGAGCGGCCGAGGTTGGTGCTCCACAGGCTGCCGAGAAATTTCTGGACGAGCTGATAGTCGCCCTCGACATCCTCGAACCAGGCAACGGGGGTTTCGAAATCGCGCGGGTTGGCGAGGCCGTTCGCGCCGATCGGGCCGAGATCGGGCAGGCGGAAGGGCTGGCCGTGATTTTCGGCGACATAGCCGCGCGCCGTGCCATCGGGCAGCGTGACGCGGAAACGCACGCCGCGCGGGATCAGCGCGACTTCGCCGGGCTTCACGTCGATCCGGCCGAATTCGGTGAGCAGGGTCAGCGCACCGTGCTCGGGCAGGATCAGCAGCTCGCCATCGGCCGAGGCAAAGGCGCGGTTCGCCATGTCTTTGGTCGCTCGGTAGATGTGCATCGCGACGCCGGTCTGCGTCTTGGGTCCATCGCCCGCGACGACCATTGTCGTCAGGCTGTCGAGCCAGTCGGCGTCCGACGTCTCGAGCGGCTTCCAGCGAAGCCGGTTGGGGGCGAGCGGGGCGGTGGCGACGCCGGGGGCGAAGAGCGGCGCGCCGTCATAGCGCGTGAACGCTGGGTGCGCCGCGGACGGGCGCAAGCGGTACAGCCACGAACGGCGGTTCTCGTGGCGCGGCGCAGTGAAGGCGGTGCCGCTGAGCTGCTCGGCATAAAGGCCGAACGCTGGCTTTTGTGGGGAATTGCGGCCGACCGGGAGCGCGCCGGGGCGACGCGCGTGCTTACGCCTCGACTGCGCCCGGCACCACGCCGCGGCGGATCTGGTCGAGCTCGATGCTCTCGAACAGCGCCTTGAAATTGCCCTCGCCAAAGCCGTCATTGCCCTTGCGCTGGATGATCTCGAAGAAGATCGGCCCGACCATGTTCTCGGTGAAGATCTGCAGCAGCAGGCCGCCGCCGGTCTCGGGCGCGCCGTCGATCAGGATATCGCGCTTGCGCATTTCCTCGACGTCGTGGTCGTGGCCGGGAAGGCGCTTGTCGATCAGGTCGAAATAGGTTTGCGGCGTCGTCTGGAAACGGATCCCGTTCGCCCGCAGCGTATCGACCGTCTTGAAGATGTCGTCGGTTGCCAGCGCGAGATGCTGGATGCCTTCGCCCTTATAGTCCTTGATGAACTCCTCGATCTGCGAATGCTCGTCCTGGCTTTCGTTCAAGGGGATGCGGATCTTGTCGTCGGGCGCGGTCATCGCCTTGGAGAAGAGGCCGGTCGACTGGCCCTCGATGTCGAAATAGCGGATCTGGCGGAAGTTGAAGATACGCTCGTAATAATCCGCCCAATAGGCCATCCGCCCGCGCTGCAGATTGTGCGTCAGATGGTCGAGCGTGTGGAGGCCGACGCTGTGGTCATCGACGCCCGCGCCTTCGACCGGGGTGAAGTCGGTTTCGTAGATCCGCGACTTCTCGTCGACCAGATACAGGTTCGCGCCGCCAATGCCTTCGATCGCGGGGAGCTCGAGCTCGTCCGGGCCAACTGCGCCCTTGACCGCGACAGCACCGCGTTCGACCGCCATCTTCAGCGCGCTTTCGCCGTCAGCGACGCGGAACGCCATCGCATTGGCCGAGGGGCCGTGCGTATCGCGGAAGCCCGCGACCTGACCCGCGTCATCCATGTTGAGCAGGAAGTTGATGTCGCCCTGCGCGTAGCGGCGGACGTTCTTCGACTTGTGGTTGCCGACATGCGTGAAGCCCATCTTGACGAACAGGTCGGCCATCGCCTCGGGGTTGGGCGAGGTGAATTCGACGAATTCGAAGCCGTTCAGGCCCATCGGGTTTGCAGGCTTGGTGTCTGGCGCGGTCATCGGTCGGCTCCAACTGGTTTCAGATGAAACGATATAGCGGGCTTGCACGAACCGGTCCATCCCGTATCGATTGTGCATGGCAACGCTCAAACTCGACGACTTCCTGCCCTATCGCTTGTCGATCGCGTCGAACCGTGTGTCTGCCGCGATCGCCAGCGCGTATCAGGCGCTGTTCGGGCTCAAGATTTCGGAGTGGCGGCTCGTCGCGGTGATCGCCGAAGGGCCGGGGATGACGCAGCAGGCGCTGGGCTTGGCGACGCGGATGGACAAGGTCACCGTCAGCCGCGCCGCCGCCGCCCTGGTCGAACGCGGGCTCGTCGCGCGGCAGCCCAATCCGGGCGATCAGCGCTCGCACATGCTCGCGCTGACGGCGACGGGCCAGGCGTTGTACGACGATGTCGCGCCCAAGGCGCTCGAGCTCGAGGCGCGGGTTTTTGCGGGATTTTCGCCAGCGGAGATCAAGGCGTTCCGCGCGATGCTTGACCGGATCGAGGCATCTGCCGCACCGTTCGACCCGGAGTGAGGAGGGAGCAGGGTTGATAGCAGGGCCTTTGCTGGCCTAAGCGACCTCGGCCCTCCCCAGGCGAACCGTGTTTTTCCAGGAGGACATCCATGCCCGACATGCTCGATCGCGCCGGCCTTTCGGTGGCAGCGCCGCTCGCCACTTTCGTCGAGGAGCGGGTCCTGCCGGGGCTCGACATCGCGCCCGGCGCGTGGTGGTCGGGCGTTGCCGCGATCTATGCCCGCTTCGCGCCGGAGAACGCCGCGCTGTTGCGCGTGCGCGACGATCTCCAGGCCAAGATCGATTCGCGCTATCAGGCGGGCGGGGCGGTCGATGCGGCGTATCTGCGCGAGATCGGCTATCTCGTCGACGAGCCGGCGCCCTTCACCGTCACCACCGAGCATGTCGATCCGGAGGTCGCGACGATGGCGGGGCCGCAGCTCGTCGTGCCGATTCTCAACGCGCGTTTCCTGCTCAACGCTGCCAACGCGCGCTGGGGCAGCCTGTACGATGCCTATTACGGCACCGACGCGTTGCCGGGGATGGCGGTGCCGGGCGGCTATGATCCGGTGCGCGGGCGCCAGGTCGTCGTTGCCGCAAAGGCGTTTCTCGACCAGGCCGTACCACTTGCGGACCGTCCCTGGGCCGAACTCGCCGACAAGGAGCCGGTATTGCGCGATCCGGCGCAGCTGGTCGGGAGCAAGGGCGCGTCGTGGCTGTTCGTCCATCACGGGCTGCACATCGAAGTGGTGGTCGATCGCGACCATCCGATCGGGCGTGACGATCCGTCGGGGATCGCCGACGTCATCCTCGAATCGGCGCTGACGACGATCTGCGACCTCGAGGATTCGATCGCCGCGGTCGATGCCGAGGACAAGGTCGCGGCCTATACCAATTGGCTCGGGCTGATGACGGGAACGCTCGAGGAATCGTTCGACAAGGGCGGCAAGACGATCACGCGACGGCTCAACCCCGATCGCGTCTACGACGACGGCCTGACGCTGGCGGGACGCAGCCTGTTGTTCGTCCGCAACGTCGGACACTTGATGACGACGCCCGCGCTGCGGCTCGGCGACGGCAGCGACGCGCCCGAGGGGATCCTCGACGCGATCATCACGAGCACGATCGCGCTCTACGACTTGCGCAAGCTCGGCGCGTTCCAGAACAGCCGCGCGGGTTCGGTCTATATCGTCAAGCCCAAGATGCACGGGCCGGCCGAATGCGTCTTCACCAATGCACTGTTCGACGCGGTCGAAGATCTGCTCGGTCTGACGCGCAATACGCTCAAGGTCGGCGTGATGGACGAAGAGCGCCGCACTTCGGCCAATCTCGCCGCCTGCATCGAGGCGGTGAAGGACCGCATCGTCTTCATCAACACCGGCTTCCTCGATCGCACCGGCGACGAGATGCACACCGCGATGCGCGCGGGGCCGATGATCCCCAAGGGCGAGATGAAGACCAGCGAGTGGATCAAGGCGTATGAGGACCGCAACGTCCGCATCGGTCTTGCCGCCGGCCTGTCGGGCCGGGCGCAGATCGGCAAGGGGATGTGGGCCGCGCCCGACCGGATGGGCGATATGCTCGTGCAGAAGATCGCGCATCCGCAGGCTGGCGCCAATACGGCGTGGGTCCCGTCCCCGACCGCGGCGACGTTGCATGCGATGCACTATCATCAGGTCGACGTGTTCGCGCGGCAGAAGGCAATCGCCAGGGAATCGATCCCGTCGCTCGATGCGCTGCTCAGCGTGCCCGTCGCGCAAGGCCGCAACTGGACGCCTGACGAAATCCGCGCCGAGCTCGACAACAACGCGCAGGGGATTCTCGGCTATGTCGTGCGCTGGATCGACCAGGGCGTTGGATGCTCCAAGGTGCCCGACATCCACGATATCGGGCTGATGGAAGACCGCGCGACACTGCGCATCTCGTCGCAGCACATCACCAATTGGCTGCTCCACGGGGTTGCGACCGCAGCGGACGTCGATGCGGCGTTCGAGCGCATGGCAGCAAAGGTCGATGCGCAGAATGCCGGCGACCCGCTCTATCATCCGATGAGCGGGCATCCCGACAGCTTGGCGCTGCAGGCGGCGCGCGCGCTTGTTTTCGATGGCGGCGCGCAGCCCAATGGCTATACGGAGCCGCTGCTCCACACCTATCGGCTGATGCTGAAACAAAGGTAGGGAAACCAACGCCGTTTCGTGCGTTGGCAGTCAAGTGGGAGTCGTTCGCGAGAGGTTCCTGCGCAGAAGCGGGGAAGTGAGTCGTTGAGCGTATCGGTGTTTTCGAGTGGGATTTTGGCTGTCGCTGCTGCAGGGATGCAGCAGTCGGAGCCTCCGGTAACGCCGTCGACTGCGCCGGTTGCCGCGCAACAAGCGCCCGAACCCGCGATCGTTCCCGATGCGGAATTCACCAAGGCGCTGCCGCCTTTGTCGAACGACATCAACGCTCCGCTCGAGCCGATGCTGCCCGTCGCCCAAGCGCCGGCCGAGACAGCCGCGCCGGAGCTCGCGCAACCCTTGCCTTCGCTCCAGGGCTTCGATTCGACTCCGCTGGTCGATGCGACCTTCAAGGACACGAAGTCGCCGGACATTCGCTACGATACCGAAGTTCGCGGTCTCGATGCGGTGAAACTGAAGGGCCAGTTCAACGGGCTTTCGGCGCTCCGTGGTGGCAAGGGCAAGGCCGCCAATGCGACCGTCGTTTCGGCGCGGGCGCGTGAGGACGAGGCGCTGGCGGTGCGGTTGATGAAGTCGCTCGGCTATTACGACGGCACCGCGGTTTCGACGCTCGAGCCGATCCCTGGCGATCCGACGAAGCTGCGCGCGATCGTCTCGGCGACGCCAGGCAAGCAGTACAAGCTCGGCACGATCACCGTAAAGGCTGAACCCACCACGCCGCCGGGGCTGATCGAAAGCCAGCTCCCGCTCAAGGTCGGCGACGCGATCGAAGCCGATCGAGTCCAGGGTGCCGAAGCCAATGTCGCGCTGATCCTGCCGCAGCGCGGATACCCGTTCACCAAGGTCGGCCAGCGCGACATCCTGCTCGACGATATGACCGGGACGGGCGACTATACGCTGCCGGTCGATACCGGTCCGCGCTCGTCGTTCGGGACCTTCGCCACCGAGGGACGGCTCGCCTTCGGCGCCGAGCATGTCAGCGTGCTGACGCGCTTCAAGCCTGGGCAGCTCTACGACAACCGCCTGACCGACGATCTGCGCGCCGCACTCGTCGCGACCGGACTGTTCTCGACTGTCTCGGTCGAGCCGGTGCGGACCGGGAACATCAACCCCGACGGGACCGAGCAGGTCAATCTGCTGGTCAAGCAGGAGCGCGGCAAGCAGCGCTCGCTCGCGGTCAGCGGTGGCTACAGCACGGGGCAGGGCGTCCGGCTCGAAGGGTCGTACACCGATCGCAACCGATTCGCGCCCGAAGGCGCGCTGATCTTCACCGCAGTCGGCGGCACGCAGGAGCAAGGCGCGAGCGCGACCTTCCGCCGGTCCAACGCCGGCAAGCGCGACAAGACGGTGACGTTCACCGCATCGGCCAACCGGACGAGCTATGACGCGTACAATGCGTTGACCGCGACGCTGTCGGGCAAGGTATCGTACGATTCGACGCCGCTCTGGCAGAAGAAGTTCACCTACGCCTATGGCTTCGAACTGGTCGGGACCAACGAGAGCGTCTATGATTTCGGCCTCGGCGCGCGCAAGCGCGGGACCTATTTCATCGCAGCCTTGCCCGGCCAGGTGTTGTTCGACCGCTCGGACAGTCTGCTCAACCCGACAAAGGGCTATCGCCTCAAGCTGAGCCTCAGCCCCGAGACCTCGGTCCGTGGCGCAGTGCGGCCGTACGCCCGCACGCTGATCGAAGCGAGCGGCTATTATCCGATCGGGGACAGTATCGTGCTTGCCGGACGGCTCCGCGCGGGCTCGATCGCGGGTACCGGGCGGGACGAGCTCGCGCCGTCGCGGCGCTATTATGGCGGCGGTGGCGGATCGGTGCGCGGCTACGGCTATCAGCGGCTCGGCCCGCTCGATCCGCAGGGCAATCCGGTCGGCGGGCGCTCGCTCAACGAGTTCGCGCTCGAGGCGCGCTATCGCTTCGGCAATTACGGGATCGTGCCGTTCTTCGACGGCGGCAACGCCTATGAAGGTCCGATCCCCAAGGGCACCGATCTGCGCTACGGCGCGGGCATCGGCGGGCGCTTCTACACCAATTTCGGGCCGCTGCGCGTCGACGTCGCCACCCCGCTCAACCCGCGTAAGGGCGACGGCAAGGTCGCGCTCTACATTTCGATCGGACAAGCCTTTTGATGGCCGAGGAAGAGGTCGTCGTCGTGCGCCGTCCGCTGTGGCAGCGTATCGTAAAGTGGGTGGCGATCACGCTGGTCGGGCTGGTGGCGCTCGTCGGGCTGTTCGTGCTCGGGCTCAACACCGCGCCCGGGCGACGCGTGATCGCCAATTATCTGGGCGGCTACACCACCGCTTCGGGGCTCAACATCAAGGTCGGGCGGATCGACGGATCGCTCTACGGCGCGATGGTGCTGACCGATGTCCGAGTGAGCGACCAGAAGGGCGTGTTCCTGGCGTCCCCGCGGATCGCGGTCGACTGGCGGCCGTTTGCCTATGCGCAGAACCATATCGACGTGCGCTCGGCGCAGGCGGCGTTGGTGACGATGACGCGCTCGCCCGCGTTCAAGCCGACACCGACCGACCCCAACGCGCCGATCCTGCCCGATCTCGATATCGATATCGGTCGGCTGACCGTCGATCGCATGATTCTCGCCAAGCCGGTGACGGGCGAGGCGCATATCCTCAAGATCGACGCCGCGACGCACATCGCCGACAAGCGCGCACAGGTGACCGCCAATGTTGCGGCGCTGACGGGTGCCGACATCGCTGGCGGCGATCGTCTGGTGCTGAAGCTCGATGCGGTGCCCGATCAGGACAAGCTCGACCTCGATGCGCGGCTGACCGCGCCGGCCAACGGCGTCGTTGCGCGAATGGGTGGCCTGAAGGCGCCGCTCGACTTTACCATCGGCGGCAAGGGCAGCTGGAAGGCGTGGTCTGGCAAGGCGACGGGCACGCTCGGCGGCGCTCAGCTCGCCGACTTGTCGCTCGAGGCGCATAGCGGCACCTTCAAGGTGCGCGGGACGACCAACCCCGGACTCTATCCAGGCGGCGCGCCCAAGGACAAGGCGACCCCGGTCAACCCGATCGCGCGGCTGACCGCGCCGGTCTTGCAAGTCGCGGTCGACGCGACACTCGACCAGCGCAAAGTCAATCTGACGACGACGCTGCGGTCGGACGCGCTCGCGCTCGACGCCAAGGGCCTGCTCGATTTCGCGCAGAGCAGCTTCGGGCAATTCGCCGTCAACGCCAAGCTGCTGACCCCCGGCGCAATCGCGCCCAACCTCAACGGTCGCGATGTCGCTGCGCGCGTCGTGCTCGACGGCAAGTTCGCTACGCCGACGGTCAATTACGTCATCACCGCCGGCGTGCTCGGCTTTGGCGAGACGCGGGTCGAGCAGCTGTATGCTTCGGGTCTTGCGCGCGTGAATGCCGATCACATCGTCGTTCCAGTCGCAGCGCGCGCCGCGCGCGTGACCGGGTTGAACGCGGCGGCGGGCGGGTTGCTCGACAACGTCGCGATCAACGGCGACTTCGCGATGGCCAAGGGCAAGGTGCTGTCGGACAATCTGCGGATCCGCTCGCGCAAGATCGATGCGACCGCCGTGGTAGTCGCAGATCTTGCGACAGGCCTGTATCGCGGCGCGCTCAACGGCCGCGTCAACGATTACAAGGTCGATGGTGTCGGCATCCTCTCGCTGCGCACCGACGCCAAGCTGGTGACGGTAGCGAGCGGTGGCTTCGGCATAACCGCGCATGTCGCGGCCAAGACGTCGCAGATCTTCAACGAAGGCGCGCGCAGCTTTCTCGGCGGGAACGCCGCGGTCACCGCCGATGTCGGCTATGATCCCAACGGCATCATCACCTTCCGCAACCTGCGGCTGAATGCGCCGCAATTCCGCGTCCTGCGTGGGCAGGGGCGGTATGATCCGAAGGGGCCGCTGCTCGTCGATGCCGACGCGTATTCCAACCAGTACGGCCCACTCACCGCGCGCGTGACGGGCACGGCGACCAAGCCTGTCGTGCTGCTCCGCGCCGCGCGGCCGGGCGTCGGCGTCGGTCTGGTGAATCTTGAGGCGCAGATACGCGGCAACGGCGCATCGTACGCGGTGCTGGCGAAGGGCGGGACCAATTACGGGCCGTTCACCGCCGATGTCCTCGTAACGCCGTCACCACGGCTGACCGCCGACATCCATAACGCCCGCTTCGCCGGCGTCGATTTTAAGGGCCGGGTCGAGCAGCTTGCCGCCGGGCCGTTCGGCGGGCGGATCACCTTTGCCGGATCGGGCATCAGCGGCGCTGCCCTGCTCGGCGCGCAGGGCAAGGTCCAGCGCGTCGATGTCGCCGCGCGCGCCAGCAACGCGAAGATCCCGGGGGCGACCGACTTCACGATCGGCCGCGCGATCATCAATGCGCAGGCCGTGCTCTATCCGAACGCGCCGCAAATCGTCGCCGACGCGCAGGTCGCCGATCTGCGCTACGGCGCTGCCGTGCTGTCGGCAGCGCGCGCGAAAATCAATTACGTGAACGGCAGCGGCACCGCGCAAGTGCTCGCGACGGGTTCGAACGGGGTGCCGTTCCGCGTTGCTGCCAACGCGCGCTTGAGCCCCAAGCTGTGGCTCGTCGCGACGCAGGGCCAAGCCAACGGTATTGCCTTCAAGACCGGCAATGTCGCGCGGATCGAGATCGATCGCGGCTCGTATCGGTTGCAACCGACGCGAATCGATTTCGGCGCCGGCGCGAACAGCGCGGGTGGCAGCGCGCGGATCGCAGGCGAATATGGCAAGGGGCTCTCCGCCAAGCTGCGGCTCGACTCGCTCGACGTGTCGGTTGCCAACGCGCTTGTTCCCGATCTTGGCTTGGGCGGCACCGCGACGGGGTCGCTCGATTACACCCAGCCGCAAGGCGCTTCGGTCCCGCAGATCGCTGGCCGGTTCCGCATCAAGAACTTCACGCGGTCGAGCCTGGCGAGCGTTTCGCAGCCGGTCGACGTGATCGCACAGGTCGGCTTGACCAATGCTGGCGGCGACGCGCGTGCGCTCATCCAGCGTGGCGGCGCGACGGTCGGTCGCCTGGTCGCGACCTTGCAGCCATTGGGCGGCGGCAGCAGCTGGACGCAGCGCTTGCTCGCCGCGCCTCTGTCGGGCGGGATCCGCTATAACGGTCCGTCGAGCGTGTTGTTCTCGCTCGCTGGTCTGGCCAAGCAGCAAGTGTCGGGGCCGATCGCGGTTGCTGCCGATTTCGGCGGGCGCGTCGATGCGCCGCAACTGACCGGCTTGGTTCGCGCCGATGCGCTGACCTATGACAACGAAGTCTACGGCACGCGTCTCACGCAAATGAAGATCGCCGGTCGTTTCACCAACGATCGTTTCGACCTGACGCAATTGTCGGCGCGCGCTGGCGAGGGCAGTGTGCAAGCGCAGGGCTCGGTTGGCTTCTCGTCGGCGGCGGGCTTCCCGATCGATATCAAGGCGACGCTCAACAACGCGCGGCTTGCCAGCAGCGACGCGCTTGGCGCGACCGCGACGGGCACCGTCTCGGTCAGCAACAGCAAGGCCAAGGGTGGCTTGATCACCGGGGACATCCGTATCCCTAATGCGCGCTACGAGATCATCCGCCAGGGCCAGGCCGAAGTCGCCGAACTGACGGGAGTCCGCCGCAAGAGCGATGTGGTGAAGGCCGCCACGCAACCTGCCGCCGAGGCCCCGATCGGTTTGTTCAAGCTCGACATCCGCGTGCGCGCGCAGAATCAGTTGTTCGTGTCCGGCATGGGGCTCGAGTCCGAGTGGGAGGCCGATATGCGCGTGGCCGGAACCTCGGCCGCGCCGCAGATCCTCGGTCGGCTGCAGATCGTGCGCGGGACCTATTCGTTCGCTGGCAAGCGGTTCGACGTGACCAAGGGCGATGTCCGCTTCGCTGGCGGAGCGCTGGTCGATCCCGAGATCAACATCAGCGCGACGACGACAACCAACGACATCACCGTCGTGATCGACATCACCGGCACCGGCCAGAAGCCGCAGATCGCCTTCAATTCGACCCCGGCGCTGCCGCAGGACGAAGTGCTCAGCCGGCTGTTGTTCGGCAGCTCGGTGACCAATCTGTCCGCGATCCAGGCGATCCAGTTGGCATCCGCGCTCAACTCGCTGCGCGGATCGGGCGGCGGGCTCAATCCGCTCGGCAAGTTGCGCAGCGTCGCCGGGATCGATCGACTGCGGATCCTGGGGGCCGACCCGGCAACGGGGCAGAGCACTTCGCTCGCCGCCGGAAAGTACATCACCAAGAACATCTACGTCGAAGTGATCACCGACGCGCGCGGCTTCACTGCGACTCAGATCGAGGTGTCGCTGACCAAGGCGCTCAGCGTGCTGTCACAGGCCGGGTCGTTCGGCGGGTCGAACGCGACGGTGCGCTACAAGCGCGACTTCTGACGGGGTGGAGCCGCCGATCGGCGGTTCCGCTTTCGCTTCGTGTAAAAATCGAATATCCGGTATCCCGGAGAGTGACGATGCGCACAGAACATTTCGACGTCGTGGTGGTTGGGGCCGGGCTTTCGGGGATCGGAGCGGGGTATCACCTGCAGACGCTGTGTCCCGACCGCAGCTATGTAATCCTTGAGGGAAGGGCGACGCTTGGCGGGACGTGGGACCTGTTCCGCTATCCTGGCATCCGTTCCGATTCGGACATGTACACGCTCGGCTACGCGTTCAAGCCGTGGACCGAGGCGAAAGCCATCGCCGATGGTCCATCGATTTTGCAGTATGTCGGCGACACGGCACGCGACTATGGCATCGATCAGCACATCCGCTTCGGGCATCACGTTCAGACGGCAAGTTGGTCGACATCGGACGCCCGGTGGACGGTGCGCGCCGACGGTCCCGATGGTCCGGCCAGCTTCACCTGCAATTTCCTTTTCATGTGCAGCGGCTATTACAATTACGCACGCGGCCACACGCCCGACTGGGCGGGGACCGAGCAGTTCGCGGGGCGGATCGTGCACCCGCAATTCTGGCCCGCCGATCTCGATTATGCCGGCAAGGAAGTCGTCGTCATCGGCAGCGGCGCCACTGCGGTGACGCTCGTGCCTGCCATGGCGCAGACCGCCGCGCATGTGACGATGCTGCAGCGCTCCCCGACCTATGTCGTGTCGCGTCCGGCCGAGGATGCGACGGCGAACTGGCTGCGCCGGAAACTGCCGGCGATGCTCGCCTACCGGCTGGTGCGGTGGCGCAACGTGCTGCTGGGCATGGCGTTCTTCAACTTGGCGCGCAAACGGCCGTCCAAGACCAAGGAACGGCTGATCAACATGGTGCGCGACCAGCTCGGGCCCGATTACGACGTGGCGAAGCACTTTACGCCGAGCTACAATCCCTGGGACCAGCGGCTGTGTCTCGTTCCCGATGCGGATTTGTTCGATGCGTTGAAGACGGGCAAGGCTTCGGTCGTCACCGACACGATCGCCCATTTCACGCCGGACGGCATCACGCTCGCCTCCGGCGCGGAAGTGCCAGCCGACATCGTGGTGACCGCGACCGGCCTCGAACTGCAATTGCTCAGCGACGTGGCTTTCAGTGTCGACGGCGAGGCGGTCGATCTGGCCGACACCTATAACTACAAGGGCATGATGTATTCGGGCGTGCCGAACATGGCGTCGTCCTTTGGCTATACCAACGCGTCGTGGACGCTGAAGGCCGACCTGACCTGCGGGTATGTCTGTCGCTTGCTCAACACGATGAAGACGCGCGGCCTTCGCCAGGCGACGCCAACGCTCGAAGGTGCGCTGCCCGAGCCCAAGCCGTTCCTCGACTTCACTTCGGGCTATGTCACGCGGGCAATGGCGCGGTTCCCCAAGCAGGGCGACAAGTCGCCGTGGCGACTGCATCAGAACTATGCGCGAGACTTGCTGACGTTGCGCTTCGGCTCGGTCGACGATGCGATGGTGTTTTCAAACCCCGCGTCGACCAAGCGCACCGACAAAATCGCCGCCTGACGTCGGAACCACGGTCGATCGTCCGTGTTCTTGCGTAACGAAAGATTGCTCTTGCCGTGTTCGTTCGAACGAATTAACGGCGCCGGGTGCTTCAGCAACGCCTCCTCGAAATCGCGATCGCAGAATTCGCCAGCAAGGGCCTGGAAGGTGCGAGCACGCGTAGCATCGCCGCGAAGGCGGGGACGGCCATGTCGTCGATCACATACCATTTTGGTGGCAAGGAAGGCCTCTACCTTGCCGCCGCGGATTATATCGCCGCGCAGATCGGCACCGACTTCAAGGCAACGCTTTCGATCGATGAGGTGCCCGCGGGGCTGACCCCCGATCAGGCGCGCGCCTTGCTGCATGGCATGATCCGGCGCTTCATCGATACGATGACGGGGCCGAAGAGCGCGATGTATTCGCTGTTCATCATGCGCGAGCAGATGGAGCCGACCGAAGCCTTCGAGCGCATCTATGGTGGGTTGATGGGGCGGATGCTCGCCATGCTGGTCGAGTTGATCTGCATCGCGACCGCGCGCCGCGACGCCACCGTCGCGCAGGTCACCGCGATCACGCTGATGGGCCAGGTGATCGTGCTCCGTGGCTCGCGCGCGACGGTCCTCAAATTGCTGCAACGCCGCGACATCGACTCGGCGGCGATTGCGCTGCTCGCAGCCCGGATCGCGGCCAATACAGACGCCATTCTCGACCAACTGATTGCCGAACGACAGGAACTTCCATGAGCGAAGACCAGAGCACCGCCCGAAAGTCCGACGACGCCGAAGATCGCAAGCCCACGAATGGGCAAGGCGATGAAGACGGTGCGTCGTCCCATGCGCAAAAGGGCGATACCAAGGAAGATGCGGGCGACAGCGATGCGTCGCAGGATGATGATTCGTCCGATGACAAGACGAAGAAGCCGTCGATCTTCACCAAACCGCTGTTCTGGATCATTCTCGTGATTGTTGTCGCGGTCATCGCGATCGGCGGCACGTTCTATTATCTCGACGCGCGCCAGTATGAGACGACCGACGATGCGTTCGTCGACGCGCATATCGTGCGCATCTCGCCCAAAGTCGCCGGCACGCTCAAGTCGGTTGCCGATATCGACAACCGGCACGTCGAGGCGGGTCGCCTGCTCGCGGTAATCGAGCCGTCGGGCCCCGAGGCGCAGGTCGCCGAAGCCGACGCCAACGTGAAGCAGGCGCAGGCGCAATACGAGCAAGCGCGCGCGCAAGTCACCGCAGCGCAGGCGAGCCGCGATCAGGCGGCAGCACAGGCGCGTAGCCCGCTCGCGACGGCGGCCAAGGCGCAACAGGATCTCGCCCGCTATCAGGCGCTGGTGCGGCTCGATCCGAATGCCGTCGCGGCGCAGCAGCTCGACGCCGCGCGCGCAACCGCACGATCGACCGCGGCCGATGCCGCCGCCGCGCGCCAGCAAATCGACAGCGCCGCCGCCAACATCACCGTCGCACGCCGCCAGGTCGCCGCTGCGCAAGCCGTGATCGAAGCGCGCCGCGCGTCGGTCCAGCAAGCCAAGGTCACGCTGGGCGACAACCGCCTCGTCGCACCGGTGTCGGGTCAGGTCGTCAACCGCTCGGTCAATGTCGGTTCCTATGTCGGCCCGGGCACGCAGCTGATGGCGATCGTTCCCGACCACATCTGGGTCACCGCCAATTTCAAGGAAACCCAGCTGCAGTTGATGACAATCGGCCGACCGGTCGAGATCAAGGTCGACGCCTATCCCGACGTCAAGTTCAAGGGGCATGTCGATTCGATCCAGCGCGGCGCCGGCCAGGCTTTCGCGCTCCTGCCGCCGCAGAACGCCACGGGCAATTACGTGAAGGTCGTCCAGCGCGTACCCGTGCGGATCGAGTTCGATCTGAAGAACGGTCCCGATCCGCGCAAATATCCGCTGGGGCCGGGCATGTCGGTCGTCCCGACGGTCAAGGTCCGCTAAGATGGCCGCCGCCCCGGCAAAGACCGGGAAACGTGCGGATGGATGGGATCCGACACGATCGGCGGCGGGCAGCTACAGCCCGTGGCTGATCGTCGCGATCATCTCGATCCCGACGTTCATGGAGGTGCTCGACACCTCGATCGCGAACGTCGCGCTCGATCACATCGCCGGCGGCCTGTCGGTATCCAACGACCAGGCAACGTGGGTGCTGACCAGCTACCTCGTCGCCAATGCGATCATCATCCCGATCAGCGGCTGGCTGTCCGACGTGATCGGGCGGAAACGCTATTTCATGATTTCGATCGGTCTGTTCACCCTGTCGTCGCTGATGTGCGGCCTGGCGCCGAACCTGTCGACGCTCGTCATCGCGCGTGTGCTGCAAGGGATCGGCGGTGGCGGCCTCGCGCCGGTCGAGCAATCGATGCTTGCCGATACCTTTCCGCCCCGACTGCGCGGGATGGCGTTTGCGGCGTTCGCGATCGTGGTGGTGGTGGGACCAGTGCTCGGGCCGACGCTCGGCGGCTATATCACCGAGAATTCGAGCTGGCATTGGGTGTTCCTGATCAACGTGCCGATCGGCATCGTGTCGCTCTTCCTCGTCAATCTGTTCGTCGACGAGCCGAAGGCGATCAAGGACGATCGCGCCAAGTTGCTCAAGCGCGGCATCCGTGTCGATTATATCGGCATCCTGCTGATTGCGCTCGGCCTCGGCTTCTTCGAGCTGACACTCGATCGCGGCGAGCGCGAGGACTGGTTTTCGAGCGGTCTGATCATCACCACCGCGACGATCTCGGCGCTGTCGTTGATCGCGCTCGCCTTCTGGGAAACCAACCACCCCGAGCCCGTGCTTGACTTGAAATTGCTCAAGAACCGCAATTTCTCGCTAACGCTGCTGGTGATGGGTGTGACCGGCATGATCCTGTTCGGCACGACGCAGCTGATTCCGCAGATGTTGCAGCAGGTGCTGGGCTACACGTCGTTCCAGGCAGGGCTCGCACTGACGTTCGGCGGGGTGGCGACGCTCGTGATGGTGCCGTTCGCCGGTCGGCTGTCGGGCGTCGTCGATGTCCGGCTGCTGCTCTTCCCGGCGCTGCTCGTCCAGGCTTTCGCGCTGTGGAATATGACGCACCTCAATGCCGACATCACGTTCCTCGATGCCGGCGTTGCGCGGCTCTATCAGGCGATGGGGCTGCCGTTCCTGTTCGTCCCGATCAGCGCGGTCGCTTATGTCGGGTTGCCGCAGAACAAGACCGCGCAAGCGTCGAGCATGCTCAACGTCGCGCGCAATCTTGGCGGGTCGATCGGCATCTCGGCGTCGCAGACGCTGCTGGCGTCGGGCTTGCAGCGTCATCAGTCGGAACTGGTCAATGGCCTGAGCCCGCTCAACCCCAATTACAACGAGTGGCTCGCCAAGGCGGGGGGCGCGTTTGGCGGGGTAGGGGATCCGACGACGACGCCGCTCGCGGTGCTCTATCAGACGGTGCAGCGCCAGGCGTCGATGCTGGCGTTCCTCGACGTCTTTCATTCACTGATGATCGTGGTGCTCTGCATAGCCCCGGTCGTCTTCTTTATGCGCTCCGGCAAGTCCGGTGGCTCCGGTGGAGGCATGGCCCATTGACCCGCTCTCTCGTCACGACTGCGCTGCTGGGCGCGACTCTGGTCGCCGGCTGCACCGTTGGCCCGAACTATCACGCGCCCGAAATGGCGGTGCCGCCCGCCTTCAGCGAGCCGCAAGCCACCGCTCCCGGCGCGACGATCGACCCGGCACACTGGTGGACCGCGTTCGGCGATCCGACGCTGACCTCGCTCGTCGAGCGCGCGCTGAAGGACAGTCCGAACATCGCGATCGCTGGCTCGCGCGTCCGCCAGGCACGGCTGCAGGAGATCGCGGCGCACGCGATCGGCAAACCGACGGTCGATGCGACGGGCAATGTGACGCATGTCGAGTTCAGCAGGAACGCTGGCTTCTCCTCGCTCGCCAGCCTGTTCTCGGGCGGCGGCGCGGGTGGTTCGGTGAGCTCGGGAGGAATCGCGCTGCCGGGCAGCGGCATCACCACCTATGCCGCAGGCTTCGATGCGAGCTGGGAGATCGATCTGTTCGGCGGTGGGCGGCGGAGCGTCGAGGGCGCTCTGGCGCGCACCGACGCCGCGATCTGGTCGCAACGCGATGCCGCGGTCACGCTTGGTGCTGAAGTGGCGCAGGCCTATTTCGCGATGCGGCTCGATCAAGCGCAGATCGCAGTGGTCGAGGACGAACTCGGGCGACAGCGTCGATCGCTGCAGATCGCCGGGAACGTCGCCAAGGTCGGGCTCTCGCCGCAGATCGACGTGACGCGTCAGCAGCAGCAGATCACCACGCTCGAAGCGCGGCTCGAGCCGCTGCGCGCGGATGTGCGCGTCCGGATCCACGCGCTGGGTATCCTGCTTGGCGCGCAACCTGAAAGCCTGACCGCCGAGCTGACCGCGCCGTTACCGCCATTGCAGGCCATGCCCGTCGTGCCGGCAGGGCTGCCATCGGATTTGCTGCGGCGGCGTCCCGATATTCGCATGGCCGAGCGCAATCTCGCGGCGTCGACCGCCGATATCGGTGTCGCGGTGGCCGACCTGTATCCCAAGTTCAAACTCACCGGGATGGCGGAGCTCCTGTCGACGTCGCTCGCCTCGCTGTTCTCGCGCGACAGCATCCAGGCAACGGGCGTCGGCGGCGTGACGTTTCCGCTGCTCGACTGGGGCCGGCGTCGTGCGACGGTCGGCGTCCGCAAGGAGGACCGCGAACAGGCGTATCTCCAATATCAGGCAACGGTGCTTGGCGCGTTGCGCGATGTCGAGGATCCGCTCGCGCGGATCGACGCCGAGCGACGGCGCAACGCGGCGCTGCGTCGCGCGGTCGCCGATGCGGAAGCGACCAACCATGCGGTCTATGCGCAATATAGTGCAGGGTTCGTTGCGCAGAACGCGTTGATCGACGCGCAAGTCACCGTGCTCAGCGCGCGCGAGCAACTCGTCGCGAGCGACGCGCAGTTGCGGCAGGACACGGCGGCGTTGTTCAAGGCGATCGGCGGGGGCTGGGAGGAAGCCAAGGCCGGGTGATTGGCAGCGGTTCGCTCGACGCCTAGGATTGGCCGATGGACCTTTCCGACGACCTGCAAACCGCCGCGCTGGCGCATCTCGAAGCGCTGATCGGTTTCGACACCACATCGCGCGATTCGAACCTTCGGCTGATCGAATATGTCGAGGCGTACCTCGGCGACCTCGGCGTTGAGTCGCGTCGCGTCGCGAATGCCGATGGTTCGAAGGCCAATCTCTACGCAACGATCGGGCCGGCCGTGCCGGGCGGGGTGGTCCTGTCAGGACATACCGATGTCGTGCCCGTCGACGGGCAGGCGTGGACGAGCGATCCGTTTACGCTGACACCCCGCGGCGAGCGGCTTTACGGTCGCGGAACATGCGACATGAAGGGCTTTCTCGCGCTGGCGCTGGCGGCGGTCCCGGCCTTTGCGCGCGGCAAAACCGCTCGGCCGCTGCATCTGGCCTTTTCCTATGACGAGGAGGTCGGCTGCCTCGGCGCGCCGTCGATGATCCGCGCACTGGTCGCCGAGCTGCCGGCGCCAATCGCCGTCATCGTCGGCGAGCCGACCGATATGGAGGTCGTGAGCGGCCATAAGGGCATCTCGACCTGGCGCGTGACGGTGACGGGGCACGAGGCGCACTCGAGCCTGACGCACCTCGGAGTCTCGGCCAATATGGTCGCGATTGGGCTCATGGCCCGATTGCGCATACTGGCCGAATCGTTCGAGCGGCATCCCGATCCCGAATCGCTCTATCACCCCCCGCATGCGACCCTCACGATCGGCCTGATGCAGGGTGGGACTGCGGTGAACATCCTGGCACGCGAGTGCGGCTTCACCTTCGATCTGCGGACGCCGCCGGGGCAGGATCCGGATACGATCATCGCGCCGTTCCTTGCCGCCTGCGCGGAGGAAGATCAGGCGCTCAAGGCGCGGTTTACCGACGCCGGTGTCGTTGTCGCGCGTCGCTCCCGAACGCCTTCGTTCGCGCCCGAGCCCGGTGGTGCGGCCGAAACGCTGGCGCGGCGCCTGGCTGGAGACAATGGTCCGGCGCGTGTCGTGCCCTATGCAGCCGAGGCCGGGCAATTTCAGGGTGCGGGATTTTCGACGATCATCTGCGGGCCGGGCTCGATCGAGCAAGCGCATCAGGCGGATGAGTATCTGGAGATCGCTCAATTCGAGCGCGGCGCGGCGTTTATGCGGCGGCTGATAGAGGCGTTGCGTTAGGGCGAAAAAATATTTGGAGGCGAAGCCGCCAGGCTAACTGCGCTCTACGTCAATTGCCGGGTCAGAAACGATTTTAAGCTGTTCTGTGGTTACTGCGGCCGAATTTTAAACCGACATATTAAAATCAGGGCATGATGACCCGACACGTCCGATAAATCGCTCCAAAAAGGACCTAATCTCGGTCGTGTCGGGTCGGAACGAGGTTCAGAAGGGGCGCGAAGATTCACCGTAGATCATCGCGAGGATAAAACGCAGCATTACTTTTCTCCCATGTGACACCCAGTCGGGTGCGAAACATGCTTAATATACTGTTAAGGATGAAGCAATCCGGCTTTTGGGGTTTCGGAACGGGCAAGCGCGCCTTAACTGTTCTTTCAATGCTGGGGGTTAGCCCAGTGTCATGGCGCGCATCCTGCAACCTCACCTTTCTCCCCGGCGTCCGGCCCGGGGTTCATCGCCACGCGGTGCTGCCGATGGCGCCACTACCGTGGCCAGCGTCGCACCCTCGCGCCGCACCAGCGTAAAACGTGGTCTGCAACGCGGTGCGGCGACTCTGCGCATCGGTGCATGGCAGTTCGTGTGCCTCGTCCAGATCGGGAATTTTGCCGCGCTGCGCCGTCATCTCGGGCCAACTCGCGCCGAAGACCTCGCACGCGAACTCGAGGCGCGCATTGCGGTGGCGTTGCCCGAGGCGTCGAGCTTGGCGATTGGTCGTGCTACCATCGAAGTGGCGTTTATCGGTGACGGCTTCGGAGCGCTTGAAGCTGCTGTTGCAAAATTGCGAGAGGCAACGGCGCGACCGTTCGACATCGACACCGAATTGCACGCTTTCGAGATTCTGGTGGGGGCAGCCGGGGCGCCGCGTGGTACGACCGAAGACGTCCGCTTGGTCGAAGAAGCCGAAGGGGCGCTCGACGATACCCATGCCGATCAGGAGACCGTCCTGCGCGATCTATCGGCGGGCACTGCCGCGTTCGATCGGCTGACACTGACGCGCGAGCTGCCGCGTGCCATCGCGGGTGGCGAGATGTTCCTTCAGTATCAGCCCAAGGTGCATGTTCGTAAGCAGGAAATCACCAGCGCCGAGGCATTGGTCCGCTGGCAGCACCCGACTCGCGGATTGATCCTGCCCGGTGACTTCATCACCGTCGCCGAGGAAGCTCGGCAAATTTCCGCACTGACGCTTTGGACGATCGACGAGGTGATCCGCGACCAGCGCGTGCTCGCCGCCGACGGCCATGACCTGACGATCTTCATCAACATTTCCGGCCAGTTGCTCGGCGACAAGCATTTCGTCGAAACGGCATGCGCTGCAGTGCGCGAAGGCGGCGTCAAGATCGGCTTTGAGATCACCGAGACCGCCGTCATTCGCGATCCGGAATGCGCCATCGCCAATCTGCAGATTCTGGCTGATCAAGGCATTGTCATTGCGATCGACGATTATGGGGCGGGGCTTTCGTCGCTCGCCTATCTCAAACAGCTGCCGGCGCGCGAGCTCAAGATCGACAAGATGTTTGTCTTGCAATTGACCAGCAGCAATCGCGATCCCTTGATCGTGCGGTCGACGATCGACCTCGCGCATGCGCTCGACATGGAAGTGACGGCCGAAGGCGTCGAGACCCAAGCGGCGATGGCGCTCCTATCGGTGATGGGGTGCGATATGATCCAGGGATATCTGATCAGCCGCCCGGTCTCGATTGATGCCTTTCGGCGCTTCCTCCACGATTACCGCGAGCGCCCGGCGGAGGATCCGCGCAAGTCGATGTTCCAGCGTTCGGCAGCGTTCTGGAAAAGTGCCTAATGGCTCTGATGCGGCAGGTTAGCGTCGCTTTAACATTTTAGGCTGCAAAAGGCAGTGATGTGGCGCGTGCTTCTCCGGACTTTTGCTCTCACGGTACTCGCGTTTGCGATACCGGTGGCGGCTGCTGACGTTCAGGTTGGGAAAGACGACTCCACGAACGAGGCGAGCTACAAGGCGCTCGTCGCCGACTCGATGGCCAAGATGATGACCGATCCGGCGAAGGCGATCCTGCAGGCGAAAGCTGCGGAGCGTACCAGCGCAGTCATGGTTGGTCGCGGCAAGATCATCGCTGTAGCAACCGCGCAGTGGCTACAAGGAGAGGCATTTCTCCGGCTCAACGATCTCGACCGGGCAAAGCCCCTTATTGATCATGCCATTGGTCTCGTCGCCAAAGCTGGTCCTCCCACTAAGCTGTATGGCGATCTGCTGCTTTCGCGCGGCGGCTTGAAGATGGCGCAGGCCGATGTCGCCGGTGCGCTTGCGGCATATCAGCAGGCCCACGAAGTCTTCCGAGCTGTCGGCGAAACGCGAAGCCAAGCGATAGCAATCGTTTTGATTGGTGTACTGTATCAAGAAGCCGGAAATCAGGAGCAGGCACTAAAATATTTCGCAAAGTCTCTGGACGTCTATCAAGGTGATCCGAAAACATCTTTTTCGGTCTATATCAATCGGGGGATTTCGTTGCAGGAACTGCATCGAATTCCGGAGGCGCAAATCGAGTTTCGCAAGGCTCTGGCAATTGCGCGTCGACTGGCCAGTCCGGCGATGGAGGCGCAGACGCTCCGCAACATCGCCAGAGGTCAACTTTTGGCAGGGCAACCCGTCGAGGCCGATCGCTCGGTTGCGCTCGGCCTTGCGGCAGCGAATGGTGCTGAAGCTAGGTCGGCGCTGAACCACTTCCTCGTCCTCTCTGCTTGGTCTGCCCGGCTGCGCAACCATATGCCGCTCGCCGAACGACTGATCACCCGCGCCTTTGCCAGTGTCGATCCCGAAGCCCCCACGCTCGACGTTCGCGAGGCGCATCAGACCGCTTATGATATCTTCAAACAGGCCGGGAATCAGGCGCAGGCGCTGATCCATCTCGAGGCGCTCAAGGCGCTCGACGACAAGACGTCCGAGCTGGCCGCTTCGGCCAACACCGCACTCGCCGCCGCGCGGTTCGATTTCGCGAGCCAGGAGCTCAACCTCGAGAAGCTCCGGCGCGCGCAACTGCAGCGCAACATCGACGATGCGAAGCTGCGTGCCCGCACTCAGCAAACGATCTTCGGAGGCGCCGCGGTCGCGACGCTGATCATCATGGCGATGCTCGCTTTCGGCTTGATCACGATCCGCCGCAGCCGCAACGAGGTGCGCGCTGCCAACGTCGACCTTGCCAGGACCAATGCCGCGCTCGCCAAGGCGCTCGCCGCCAAGACCGAGTTTCTCGCGACGACCAGCCACGAGATCCGCACGCCGCTCAACGGCATCCTCGGCATGACGCAGGTGATGCTCGCCGACCGGACGCTAACCGATTCGTTGCGGGATCGGATCGGCGTCGTCCACGGTGCGGGCGTCTCGATGCGGGCCCTCGTCGACGACATTCTCGATGTGGCGAAGATGGAAACCGGCAACCTCACGCTCGAAGACGTGCCGTACGATCTCAAGGCTACGCTGCGCGACGTCTCACGGCTGTGGGAGGAGCAAGCGCGTGCTAAGGGCGTGCGCTTCGTGCTCGACCTCGACGGTTGCCCCGATCACGTGGTCGGCGACGCCGCGCGCGTGCGGCAGATCGCCTTCAACCTGTTGTCGAACGCGCTGAAGTTCACCGCGGCGGGTGAAATCCGGCTTGCCGCATCGGCGCGGGCTTCGGTTCTGGCGATCGCGGTCACCGACAGCGGGATCGGCATTCCCGCCGACAAGCTCGGCATCATCTTCGAATCGTTCCGACAGGTCGATGCGGGCACGACGCGGCAATTCGGCGGTACGGGTCTTGGCCTTGCCATCTGTCTGAACCTGGCCGAGGCGATGGACGGCGCGATCGGCGTCACGAGCACAGTCGGAAGTGGGTCGACCTTCACGCTCGAACTGCCGTTACGACTGGCTGCAGCCCCCGCGGCGGTCGCGGTGGATCCGGCCGTGGCGGCGACCGCGCTCCTCATTCTCGACCGCAACCCCATTTCGCGAAGCATGTTGCGCGCCGTGCTCGCCGCGCGCGCGGGCGAGATCGTGTTCGCGTCGTCGGTTGACGAAGCGGTCGCCCGGATCGGGGAGGGCGGTGTCGCCCATGTGCTGATCGATGACGGCACGATCACGGCCGAGCCGGATCTCGATGCGGCGCTTGCCACGCTCGGTAGCTGTCCCGTACGGACGACATTGTTGTGGCCTGCACCCGATGAAGCGCACCGTGTCCGTTTTTCCGTCGCAGGGATCGATCAGCTTGTCGCCAAACCGATCGCGGGCGTTGCGCTTGCGGCGGTGTTGTTCGACAGCGCCCCCGATGATAGTCGCACCGTATTCACCCGTGTCACTCAAGCGGCATGAAATAGAGATTCTGTAATGTCGTATGTGTCTTACCCCTTTAATCGCTTGGCAATGGTGTGATGAATATTCTGTTCATCGAAGACGACCCAATGAATCGCCGTGTTGTGAAGGACATGCTCGATGTCGCGGGCGCAACCATGACTGGTGCCGAGAGCGGCGAGGCCGGTCTCGCGCTGATCGACACTCAAGACTTCGTGATCGTGTTGCTCGACCTGCGCATGCCGGGGATGGATGGCTTTGAGACATTGCGCCGCATCCGCGGGCGCGGCGACGCAAAGGCCGATCTGCCGGTCATCGTCCTCACCGCCGATACTGCGGTCGATCTGCGCGAGCGGTGCCTCGCCGAGGGGGCCGACGAAGTGTTGTTCAAGCCCGTCGCAATGGACTCACTGTTCGATGCGATCGGACGGATGCTCGCCAAGGGGATTGGCGACGGGATGATCGGCTGAGCGCGCGCTGCCGGCCGGTCGCCCGAGCACGCCCTCCATTGATGCGGTCGCGCTGCCGCGTCGCGCCGGTTTGGGTTGCGACGGGGCAGGGGACCAGCCGGTAAGATAGACGATATCGAAATGCTCGACGGTCTTGCCGTCGGGCTCCGCGCGCGCCGCAAACAGGTCTGCCGCGCGCGCGAGCGTGTCGCGGCGTAACGGGGTGCGGTCGCGCAGGATGTTGGTGCCGCCCATCCCGCGCAGATCGCGGAGCAACCCACCGATGCCGCGATAGCGCACGCTCAGCGGCTCGATATCGGCAACCGGGAGCGCGAAGCCGGCGCGCATCAGCAAGTCCCCCGCTGATCGCACGTCGATTTGCGGATGGATCCGCGCCGCGGGGCGATCGCCTTCGGCCTCGCGCAGGACCGCGCGCAGCGTCGACAGCGTACCCATCCCGCAAAACGCCGCGAGGAACAGCCCATCGGGCCGCAGCGCACGCCGCGCGAGCGTCAAAGCACCCGGCAGATCGTTGACGCTGTCGAGCACGCCCACCGAGACGACCAGGTCGAACGCGCCGGCGGCAAAGGGGAGCCGGTCCTCGTCCGCCTGTATGCCGCCTGCGCGCGCCGCGAACGCCGCGCCCGCGTCGCAGCGCGTCACGGTCGCGCCTTCGGGGCCTTGCAGCGCGCCGTCGAAGCAGCCGAGATCGAGCATGTCGGTGAAGCGATGCGTCACGCTCGCCAATCGCTCGGTGATCCCGTCGAGCATCGCCGTGCGCAGGAAATCGAACGCGGCAAAGCCGGGGGCGGCGCGGTCGCGGCGAAGGCGGCGCGCATCGCGGTCGAAGATATCGGGGACACTCATTGCCGCGCTTGTGCCGCTGGCGAGGCCGCGCGACAAGGGCCGGCGTGTCGCCCTGGCTTATCCCCTTGCGCTTCGTCGCCGATTTCGCACTTCCGCCGCGCTGCCCGGGATGTGGCGGCGTGACGGGCGACGACCATCAGTTCTGCGCCGAGTGCTGGGGCAAATTGCGCTTTCTAGCGCCGCCCTGGTGTGCCGGATGCAACGGTCCGTTCGCCTATGATCGCGGCGACGACGCATTCTGTGCGCAGTGCCTCGCCGACCCGCCCGACCATGCCGGCATCCACGCCGCAGTCGCCTATGGCGAGGTCGCGCGCACCGTTGCGCTCCGCCTGAAATATGGTGGCCGCACCGCCCTCGCCGAGACCGTCGGGCGCCAGATGGCGCGGCTGATGCCCGCCGATGCGGCGTTGCTGATCCCGGTGCCGTTGCATCGCTGGCGCTTATGGTCGCGCGGCTTCAACCAGGCGGCGCTGATTGCGCACGCGCTGACGATTGCATGCGACGTGCCGAACGATCCGCTTCTGCTCCGCCGCGTGCGGGCCACACCGCCGCTGCGCGGTATGGGCGCGAGGGCGCGGGCGCGGGCAGTGGCGGGAGTGTTTCGCGTGGTCGATCCGCACGCCCGCCTGCGCGACAAGACGGTCGTCCTGATCGACGACATCTATACCAGCGGCGCCACCACCGATGCGTGCGTACGCGTCCTCTTGCGCGCGGGGGCCGCGAAGGTCTCGATCCTGTGCTGGGCGCGCGTCCTCGACGACGCGCGCGACGCTCGCTGATTGACAACACCGACTTGCGTCCACATCTTTGATCGATGCCAAAGATCGAAATCTATACCAAAGCCTTCTGTCCCTATTGCGCGCGTGCGATGAAGCTGCTCGCTTCGAAGGGCGCCACGCCCGAGGAGTTCGACATCACGATGGGCGGCCCCAAGCGTGCCGAAATGCTCGAACGTGCCAATGGCGGCACCACCGTCCCGCAGATCTTCATCGACGGGAAGCATGTCGGCGGATCGGACGATCTCGCCGCGCTCGAGCGCGCGGGCAAGCTGGACGCGCTGCTGGCGGCATGAAGATCGCGCTGGCGCAGATGACGAGCGGGATCGATCCCGCCGCCAACGCCAGGACGATCGTATCGGCCGTTGCGGACGCCGCCGCGGCCGGTGCGGCGATGCTGTTTACCCCGGAAATGTCGGGGCTGGTCGATCGGGACCGCGGCCGTGCGGCGCAGCACCTCCGCCGCGAGGAGGACGACCCGGTGCTGTCGGCCGTGCGATCGGCCGCGGCGGAGCATCGCCTTTGGGTCCATCTCGGATCGCTTGCGGTGCTCGGCCCTGACGGTCGGCTCGCGAACCGCGCATTCGTGATCGACGATAGCGGCGCGATCCGCGCGCGTTACGACAAGCTTCATCTGTTCGATGTCGATTTGCCAAGCGGGGAGAGCTGGCGCGAATCGGCGAGCTATGCCCCGGGCGCGGGCGCCGTTGTCGCGCAGACGCCAGCGGGCGCGCTTGGGCTGTCGATCTGCTACGATCTCCGCTTTGCTGATCTCTATCGCGCGTTGAGCAACGCCGGCGCGACGGTGCTCGCGGTGCCTGCCGCGTTTACCAAGCCGACTGGTGCCGCACACTGGCATGTGCTGCTCCGCGCACGCGCGATCGAGGCGGGCGCCTATGTCGTCGCCGCTGCACAGAGCGGGACGCATCAGGACGGACGGGAGACCTACGGCCATTCGCTCGTCGTCGATCCATGGGGCGAGGTGATCCTCGACATGGACGACGCGGCGGGTCTCGGTTTTGCGGAGATTGACGCGGCCCGTATCGCCGATGTGCGAGCGCGGATTCCGGTCCTCGCGCACCGTCGCCCGATCCCCGAGGTCACGTCGGCGTGATCGTGTTCGATTTGCGCTGTTCGAAGACGCACGTGTTCGAGGCGTGGTTCGGGTCCAGCCGCGCGTTTGAGAACCAGCAGGAAAGCGGCCTTCTGGCGTGCCCGATCTGCGGCGATCGCACGGTGACCAAGGCCGTGATGGCGCCCAACGTCGGCGCGAAGGGGAATAGCCGCAGCGCGGTCGCCGTCACCAAGCCGGATTCGCCAGCGCAACCCACGCCGCAAGCAATCAAGGCCGCGCTGCACGCTCTGGCCTCTGCACAGGCCCAAATGCTTGAAACCTCGCAATGGGTCGGCCGCGGTTTTGCCGACCAGGCGCGTGCGATGCATGTCGGGGAGACGGCATCCACACCGATCCACGGAGAAACCACGGTGGCAGAGGCCAAAGCGTTGATCGACGACGGCGTCCCGATCGCCGCGCTACCCCTGCCAGTCGTCCCGCCCCGATCGGTGAACTGACCGGGTTTGTTACGGCAGTCGGGTGCGGCTGACCCTATTGCGGGCGCTGGCTGGCGTGTTCTGCTTGGTGACCTGCCCGTGATACAAACATCGTGCGCAGCGTTGGTTAGAGCGAATTTGCGGTTGCCCCGCCCTGGCAGCTATGGTTCAGACCAACGGCACCGCAGGGGCCGCCGGGCTCGATCCTCCGCCAATGCTGCGAGCCTTGGCACCTCGTTCGAAACCTATCGCGACGTAACCGATAAAAGCAGGGAATACCGTAAGTGGCGAATCTAGCTGATTGCGTAGCGCATGGCATTCAATGGTTTCATTCGTTCGACTTGCCCGACGGTGAATCGATCAAGGGCTATAAGTCCGAAGCGATTCTCCGGCGCGAGGCCGCGGCGATCCTGCCCGATGACCTGACCGGCAAAAGCGTGCTCGATATCGGCGCTTGGGATGGGTATTTCTCGTTCGAGGCGGAGCGGCGCGGTGCCGCGGATGTGCTGGCGACCGATCATTTCTGCTGGTCCGGGCCGGGCTGGGGCACCAAAGACGGCTTTGATTTCATTCATTCCCGGCTTGGCTCCAAGGTCCGCTCGTTCGACGTCGAGCCATTGGGTCTGACGCCCGAAAAGTTCGGTCAGTTCGATGTCGTGCTGTTCCTCGGCGTCCTGTATCACGTCACCGACATCTACCGCCATCTCGAGGCGGCCGCGGCAATGTGCCGGGATCATTTGGTCGTCGAAACCGAGACGACGATGATCAATACCAAGGCGCCCTTGGCACGTTTCATCCAGAGCCACGAGCTCGGCGGGGATCCGACCAATTTCTGGGCGCCCAATCCCGCGCTGGTGCGCTTGCTGCTCGAGCGGTTGGGTTTTTCGCGGATCGACGTCACGATTGCCGGCAAGCCTCATGCAGTTTCCTGGTTGCCGCGAGCAGACTTGAAAACCCGCCGCATGATCGTTCACGCCTACCGCTGACAGGCCGCGTGCAACTCAACTCTGCACGGGCTGTGATGTGATCGAGATTGACCTGGGGGCGCTGCAAATCTAGGGACATCCCCGGAGCCCCCGTAGCTCAGGTGGATAGAGCGACGGTTTCCTAAACCGCAGGCCGGTGGTTCGAATCCACTCGGGGGCACCAAGCAAACCCGCAGAAATCTAGGCTTCCTTACCACCGCTGCACCTTGGGTTAAAGGTGCAGTTGGAACCTCGGTGTTTCAGGTTCCCGGATCGTTCTTTGAATGTTCCCGGTCAGGCGGTACGCTCCCGCCTCGCAAGTTCCGCCAACACAGCCGCTTCGATCAAGCGGTGCCGAGTCTCTCTCGGGCGAAGAACTGCAGGGATGCGGGCGTTGATCGCGTCGCACACTGCCAGCCTCTTCTGTACGCAGAATTTTGCCTGCATCCGGTCTCCCGCTTCATAGCGCGCCATTGCATTCTCAACAGCTTGGATCGCCTGCTCCGCGCTCGCCCGAAACCATTCGTGGTCGTGCTCGAAGTCGATCAATGCCCAATGGGCCAAGTTCTCGACCTTAGCTGCGGCGCGATCGGCAGCAACCGTGTGGACCAAGGTTACCGGCTTGAAGCCGATATCTCGGTGAATGTGGTAAAGCCTCAGCTGGATATCAGCCGTCACGCCTATCTTGTGCCAACCGTCTCCTCGGGAAACGACGTAAACTACCGATCCGGCGAAACTATCACCGTACGCCATCGCGCTTCACCCCCTCCGCGATCAGCTGCCGGATCGCCTCCGAGCGCGACCAGATGCGTTGCTTGGCGCGCCAGGCGTCCAAAGCCTCAATCTCGCTTGGCGAGATCACGAGCTGCACTCTCACGTCTTTTTTCTCCATCGCTGCCGTTTGCCACAGCGTCGGTTGCTGCACAACAGGTAGTTACACAACTCACTTGACGTGTGCAAGTGGCGGAGTTACACAACTTACACCATCTAAAAAGGCAAGCGGACATGACCCATGCAGAACTGAAACGCAAAGCGCGCTATGGACATCGGGCCTACGTTTACTGGACGGCCTCGAACGGTGAGTTCCGGTTCGCGCCTTATGGGAGGGCTGGCCTCAAGCAGGCGCTTTTGGATGTCGGGGCGCGCGGCCGGTTCTACTGGTACGATGCGGCTGGCAACAGCAACATCGCTCGCAGCCTGCCTTACATGATCCACTTGTGGCGTTGTGCTGGGAGTGCGACGGCATGACGACCGCCGTCGCCCTCCAGCCGGGAGGGGAGAAGTGATGGCGATTACGTATTTGACAAACCCACGCTGGAACGGTAGGGCAGACGGCAAGGAGCAATGCCGTCATGTCCGTTCTTTCCCAGCCCCGCTTTCACGACGAAGCCGCAGCCTTCGCGTACCTCGAAAGCATCGTTTGGGCGGACGGTTCGGTTTGCCCGCATTGCGGCGTCGTGAAGGGCCGCGTGTACGATCTGGTGGGCGTCCGTGGTAAGCCGAGCAAGAAGAGCCCGGAAGGCGCGCTGCGCCATGGCCTTAAGAAGTGCGGCGAGTGCCGCAAGCAGTTCACGGTCAAGGTCGGCACCGTGTTCGAGGACGCCAAGCTCCCGCTCCACATCATGCTCCAGGCCGTTCACCTGATGATGTCGAGCAAGAAGGGTATCAGTTCGCACCAGCTCAGCCGCGTCCTCGAAATCCAGTACAATTCGGCGTGGTTCCTGTCGCACCGCATCCGCGAGGCGATGCGTTCGGGCGATCTCGCGCCGTTCGGTTCGGGCGGCGGTATCGTTGAAGTGGACGAGACGTTCATCGGCCGCGTTAAGGGTGCGCCGGTCAAGCGCGCGTTCCATCACAAGATGAAGGTGCTGGCACTGGTCGATCGCGACAGCGGCAAGGCTCGCACGATGGTCGTGGACAACGTGACGGCCGCTACGCTGATGCCGATCGTCCTCGCCAACGTGGCCCGCGAAGCCACGATCATGACGGACGAGCATAAGGCATACACGAAGATTTCCGATCATTTTGCCGGTCACGGCACCACGACGCACAGCGCCGGGCAGTACGTCGATCTCGTTGACCGCCGCATTCACAGCAACACGGTCGAGGGATATTTCTCGATCTTCAAGCGTGGGATGAAGGGCGTTTACCAGCACTGCGGCGAGCAGCATCTGCACCGCTACCTCGCCGAGTACGAGTTCCGTTATAACAACCGGATCGCGAACGGCGTGGACGATAAGGCGCGCACCGTCGAAGGGCTCAAGGGCATCGTCGGCAAGCGCCTGACTTACCAAACAGCTCGTCACTTCGCCTAAGTTGCCTTGCGGGAATGTGTCACGCGTCCGATCGCGATGGAGGTGCAAGCCACATCGATAGGGGGGGGGTGTCGACGCAATCGTCGACACCCCTGCATACAGTGTGTCGACGTGCGGGTCGACACACTGTATCTTGCTCACATGAGCCAAATGGAATTGCCATTCGAGGGCCCCTTTACGGTTGCCGACTTCCCCGCGCTTTGGACCCCTCGCGAGATATGGGTGCGGCTGACGGCACAGATGATGCCGTTCTTTTCAGAGGGGCGACGAATAGACTATAAAGGCGGTGTCAAAGTTGATTACGCCGACATGGCCAAATACCTTAGCGCCTTCTCAAATACGCCGGACGGCGGTGTCCTTGTTTTCGGCGCAGATTCGCATGGCAAGCCTACCGGGTGCAGTAGCTTGTCATATGATCAAGCTAATAGAATTGAGCATAACCACACCCAGCTTTGCCCCGAGTCTCGGCCTGAATTTCGCAGAATACAAGCAACCGTCGATGGAAAGCCGGACTTTTGCATTGCCATCTACATACCGTACATCGGTCGTCTTATCGAAACTAACAAGCAAGAAGCTTGGATCCGTTACGGCGACTCTATTCACAAAATGAGCGACGAAGAAAAGCAGGATTTTAGATCGACGCGGCAAGAACTAACGTTCGAGCTTGCCCGCGCTCCGTACACATACCCAGACGACTTTGACGATGGGATCGTTCAAGATTTTTGCGATGGATTTAGGTCTAGAGAACGGCGAGAGAACTGGAGTAATGCTGAGATTTTGAAAGACCGGTATTTACTGACTGATGACAAAGGCGTTGTAACTCCTAACAATGCCCTCGTCCTTCTGGCCGCAAAAAGTCCCAGAAAGAGTATTCCCGGATGCCGCGTAAGAGTACAGCGTTTTGGCGATAACGTAGAGGGATCGGGTAACAGCTACACGCCACTACGAGATCGGTTCTTTGAAGGAAATGTGGTTGAGATTATAAGAGCATCTGCGGCGGAACTAGATGAATTGGTATACGATGTTACTTGGTTGAACAAAGACGGTAAGTTTGAGACGACCCCGGAATACCCGAGATGGGCTTGGTTCGAAGCACTGGTCAACGCTTGCGTACATCGCTCCTACAGCTTCGCCGGTACGGAAATTACGGTAAAGCTGTTTCCGAACCGCATGGAAATTGAGAGTCCCGGAGGGTTTGTTCCACCGGTCAACGAAACCAACTTATATCTGACTCGCGCTGCACGAAACCACCATTTCATGGATGCAATGCGCTACCTTGGATATGTCCAAATGGCGCGCGAGGGAACGAGGCGTATCAGGGAAAGCATGGCAAATTACAGCCTCCCGGACCCCATTTTCAAGCAAGAAGCGCTTCATGGCGTTGTCGTTCGAGTGACACTATTTAATGATCATCTCACTCGAAAGAGGGCATCAGACCGTGATGTAGCAGTGTACTTCGGCGTCGAACTCTGGCGAATACTACAAGAACACGAGATTGCGCTAGCAGCACACGCATATCGAAACAGGATCATACATGTTTCTGATGCATCGCGGCTAACTGGACGCACTTGGGCGACGTCAAAGAAGGACCTAGACCGCTTAGTCCGTAAAGGCGTGTTGGATTTTGTTAGTGGAACCTATGCCCGAGACGCAAAGTCTCATTATCGGTTGGTGGAGAAAACTGATGAGCAGCGATAAATCCCAACTCGACAAATTCAAGGAAGCCGCGCGAGACCTCGAAACCGACGATGACGAGGCGCGCTTTGATGAGAGGCTGCGCAAGATCGTGAAGCATAAGCCGGTGTCGGAGAAGCCTGAGTGAGCGATCAACCCGACGTTCTACTCTCAGTTTGCGCGGTCGTACTTTTTCTGCCCATCGCCGTGAAGCCTCAATGGATGTCGGCCGTCCTTAGCGCTGCTCACTCTCGAACCCGACCGCCGTCAAAGCTTGGTGTGGCAATCATGCGGTGGTGCGCAATCCTCGGGTTGGTAGCCGCAATTTTCCAACTGGCCAGAGCGGTTTTGCAGTAGGGTTTGTAAGATACGTAATCGCCGAAGTGATAGATATGCCGAACTATGCGCGTTGGCTGGCCGATGCAGTCGAGCTGATCCGCGAATGTCGCCTCGGGGATGCCTATGCCGCATGCACGGGTGACGAAGAGCGATACGAGCGGGCTTTTGACGCACTCTGCAAGTTCGAGCGGCAAGCAGCGGCAGTCCTATCCCCCCGCCCCGCAGTGGGCGCGCAAACGAAGGATGTTCTATGACCCTACCAATCGATTTCGGCGAGACCGGCATGAGCTATGCGGACGCAGCGATGCGACCATGCAGCAAGGGTGTGCCGCAGACGCAGCTTACCGCCCAACTGGACGTTGAGGCGCTGGTGGGGCGGTTGCTCTTATATGGAGCACGGCCAGCTGATGAAAGCTCAAGGGGGTTCATCGGTACATATATCAGCCTATGCAACCAAGCTGCGGCCGCGCTTTCGTCTGTTGGGGTTCCAGACGAGGTTATCAGAGAGGCTTACAAAGTAGGCTATAACGATGGTGCCGATGAGGATTACAATCCCGATGCCTGTGCAGCCCTCGCCGCGCTCGCCCACATCACCGGCGAGGACGCGCGGGTTTCGGCTGCGGTTGCGGGGGCTGCCGATAGGTTTGAGGCAGCCATCAGCGAAGGATATCCGGCGCCAGCCAACAAGGTTGGTCAGTGCGAGCATGGTCAATTCGGCTGGGAAGACTGCATCGCCTGCTACGATGAGGCGCTGCTTGCCGCATGTTTCGCTATCAGGGAGACGCCAAGTGCAGAATGAGAGAGACGCGATGGAGTATGAGAAGGCGTATTTCGAACGGGGTATGTTCGCAGCCGATATGTGGATGATCACGAGGAAACGAGGTGATCAGCTTTCAGACGCAGTGGTAGATCATGCGTGGGATCACCGCGACGACGGCATGGGGCCTACCGAATGCTTGCCTAAGCGTTCTTCCACCCATCCCCCAGCGCCAGAGGATGCGGGGACGGTCGAGCGGGTGGGAACGCCGGGGCCGCGGATAGCCTAGAGCCCGCCGCTACTTACTCACACTATCCAACCCCAGCGCCCAATCCCGAGCCTTCATCGCGTAGGTTGCTGCACCGGAGCAGGCTTGCACGTCAGTGTTAGCCACGACGGAATAGCCGGACAGGTCAGCAGGAACGCCGGCACTGCCACCCGAGGTGGCGGGAGCGGTTCCGCTGGCTGCACCACCAGCGGCGCAGACTGGCACCCGGTGAGCAGCGATAAAGCGATCAGTGTCGGTACTAGCAGCCGCCATCCCGGCAGCGTATGCGGTGTCTGCGTCATTGGCGTGTCCTTTGTATCGGGCCTCGGTGTCGGCGATGGCCTGTTTTGCTTTGGCGAGCGCGAGATCCTGCGCAGGTTTGACGAGCGCAAGGACGGCGGCTTGCTTGCGGGAGGTTGCCCGCCACTGGTTTCGGTCGATGGCGGTGAAGGTCAGGGCGATGGCGAGGCCAGCCGATGCAGCAGCGCCGAGCAGCCATTTCCAGTTTGCGAGGATGTAGAGCAGGATCACTTCGCCCCTCCCTGCGTCGTCACGCTCACATCGCCGCTGTCCGTCGTCGCGACAGGGTTCTGGCGGGTGCTAGGGATGCGCAGAACGCCGATCAGCCCGCCCGTGACAGTGCCGATGCCGAAGTCTGCCACATGGCCCAGGATGCCAGGCACAAACGCAGCGATCAGCATGGAGCCGACAAGCGCAATCACCAAGGCTGCGAGCGTCGCCATGTATGCGATAAGCTGTTCTTGAGCGTTCATTTCGCTTCCCGATACATTTCAGCCTCAGCAGCACGGCGGCGCGTCAGGCCAGCCATGACCTTGCCTGCTGCCTTGTTCCATTTCCCGAACTCGAGCGCTGCGCCGGCATAGTCGCCAGCGTTGTGCTTCTTGATCAGCGTGGAGGTTGCCAGATTGCCCAGCCCGAGGTTGAAGGCGAACGACACCAGCGCATCGAACTGGCTTTGGGTGGTCTTGTGCGCTCCGACGAGCGCGGTAACGCCCGATCCGAAGCGCGCCAGATCCGATCGCAGCCAGTCGTCCGACATGGCCTTCGTGACGACCATGCCGCGCTTCACATCGGGGCCAGTGTGGCCGACGCCAGCCGTGTAGGGCGCTGCGCCTGTGGCGGGATCGGGATAGACCCTCAGTTCCTCACCTTCGAACGAGCGGACGAGATCCGCACAGGCTTTGCTAGGTGTCATGCCTTCGTCTCCAATTTATCGAGCAGCGCCGGCAGCCAGTCGCGCCAATTCTTGAGCGCCTGCTCGGCATCGCGTTTCGCGTTCCAGCCGTCGCCGTTCTCGTAGGATGAGTTGGCGACAGCGATCAGGTAGCGGAGGTTCTCGGTCACAGAAGTCTCCCAACCTCTTGAGCGAACTCGAAAGGGTCTTTGGCGTTTTTCTTCAGGTTGCAGGGCGGGCACGCGATGACGAGGTTGTGTAGCTCGTGCTCACCCCCGCGCGCTAACGGCACATAATGGTCGACATGGAAGGATTTTGCGCAGGCTTTACCGCACCAGTAGCAGCGCTTTGGCTGCGCAATCGTCCAGTCGTTCAGAGCTTTCCCACCGACCCCCGTTGCCGTCCGAGCACGACGGCGACCGCTGTAGGCCTTCGAAATCGCAGCGCGCTTCTCAGGGTTGCGCTTCGCCCATGCGAGCGCTCGCGCACGGCAGGCTTGCGGATCGCGCTGCCGATATTCTTGATCGTAAACACGCTTATGATCTTTCGTATCGATCGCGCGCTGGCGGACCTTGGCAATAAATGCCGGGTCATCCCGAACACTTTTATACCAGCGCTTCTTGCCCGCTAGAAGTTGGTCGCGGTTGCGTTCGCGCCAAGCGTTGTTGCTTGCTCTACGGCCTGCGCCGGACTCAGCATAGCGTGCGCGCAACTTCGCGTTTGCACCATCGATATCGGAACCGCGCGCTGCCTTTTTTGCTTTTCGGCAGCATTCGCGGCAACGAGGTTGAAGGCCAGTAGTAGCACGAGCATCCGGTGAAAATTCCGAATACGGCTTATCTAGCTTGCACGCGCTGCATGCTTTAGAAACAACGGTAGCCATCGGGCGCTCCAACGCTCGTGTGGTCAGGATCGAGGGTAGCGCGCCAACGCTGCCCCGATCCGTCCGTTCTATCATTGTTCCTATCATGCGGCAAGCATTTCGGGCGTTATAGTCGTCGTTCCGACCTCGCCAAAAACATTGTGATAGGTGACGGCAGTAATCGCGCGCTCGCTCAACCAACCGCCACGCGCGGCATAAGCATCCTTCGCGGCTAAGGTGGGGTGCTGAATTACCCGCGCGCCAGAATGTTCTTTGTCCTCTTTGTGGTGCCGATGCCCGGTATGGATATATACCTTGCTGCACCCGCCCCACATCGATCGGAACTGATCAGCGAAGAAGGCCGGAAGCTGGTCGTTCTTTTTCAGGTGTCCGTGGTGGAAGCCAAGCATGGTATTGCCCCACGCAAAGGCAAAATAGGGCAATTCGCTATCGTGCACCGCGACGCGAGGCTCATTCTCATAGAGCGCGCCAAATAGCTTTCGAAGCCAAAGCGACGACGAGATATCGTGGTTGCCTTCGAGTATCAGCAGCCGGACGTTGCGATGCTTTTGGAGGGCGAGCGAAACAAGCTGGCGAATAAGCCGGATCGCAACTTCCACGACTTTGCCGAAACGGCTGTCAGCATCGAGTACATGGCCGTGGCCGGGGGTGACGGGCAGCAGACCATCCCAATGCATGAAGTCGCCTTGAAACGACACAACGCCGGTATCGGCTGGCGGGGATTGCGCCACCATCGCTTGCATCGCGGCCATACCGACCGCTTCCGCAATCTTCACGTCCCAATCAGCCCCACCCTCTTTGTGCCAGCAAAGCGCGCCAAGGTGGAAATCGGTGAACGTGTAGAGCGTTAGGAGATGCTTTAGCGTTAGGTTCGGCACGCGTTCTGGCGATAACCGGGGAAGCGCTTCCGCCATCGCCTCAGCCGCAGCGCGCATTGCTTCCGCTTGCCGCGCCTCATCGGGCATGTAGCGTTGGTGTATCCGCTCAATCCCGTTCGGCCCCGACGTGACCGTAAGCCGCCCCTTGATATGCGTCGTGGGGATGGCGGATGCGTCTAGCTGGCCTTCCGGCACCTGGCGTTCGTGCGTCCGCTCAACCCCATCCTTACCGCGCGTGATATTGACGCGATCCACGATAAAGCCGGGGGCGGTCCCGCTCGTCCAATGGCCCGGAGCCATGCCACTGCGAGCCGCGATCTTTAGCCTCGTTCGCAACGTCGAAGGCGCAATCCCCAGCGCCGCAGCCGCGTGCACCATGTTGTTGCCGTGCTCGGCGTAACCCTTGACCGCCTCGGCCAGCAGTTCGTCGCTCAGTGGTGGCGTTACCATTATTCCCCCTCGACCGGCGCAGCGGCCTGGTCATATGTTTCGGCCACCTCGCGAACACCGCGGCTAAGCGCGTCATCCTCGGAGTATTCTGGATCTATCACCGGGGAATGCCCGGCGTAGGTGGGTCGCCAATGCCAGGTATGCGGCGCGGTTCGGTGATACTGGCTGGAGTAGGAGGCGGCGGAACCACACCTACCGAGCGACCGAATAGCCACACCGCGCTAAAGATGCTCGCGATTGCCATCATGACCGAAAGCCAATTCGGGAACTTGCCGATCAGGCTATGGGCACCCTCACGCCGGTTCTTATCGCCCTTTAGGTCTGTTATATCGATCTCAGTTGCGTGGACGCGCTCCTCCAGATCATTGAACCGCCGATCGCGTTCCTCGAGCCGAATGACCCGCTCGCGCACATCGGATGTCGCTTCGCTATTCGCGCGAATATCTCGGCTCATGGCGGACAAGCTATCGCGGATCTGCGTAAGCACTTGTAGCGTCATTCCTTGCGTAGAGCCCAACAGGTGGGGGGAGAGCGCGTCTTCCATCAGCCCAGCATCTCGATCGCGTCTGTCGCAGTCTGCCGCAGATCGGGCAGGGGCGCTGCGCATACGCCGGGAACAGCCGGCGCAGATCCGCTAGTGGGCTCGACCACGCTCAGCGGCTCGCGAGTGTGCGCGACTGGACGGCCATCTGCTTGCGTCAGGATTTCCATGGTCACGTCACTTTCAAGTTGTTGGTCGGGCCGCATCAATGCGACCTCCCCGTCTCGAACCACTGTGTGCCGTTGTGGCAGGCCGTCAGGGTGTCGTTGGCGACGCTGGTGAATGTGCCGCCGCCGTTCAGGTGGATTGCGCCATAGGATCCCGTGCTGCTGTAGACCGATAGAGCCCCCGCAAACACGAATGTTGCGCACTTCCCGGCGTAGCCGTTAGCAATCTGTCCGAACGATGTAGTGCCAGTGACATTGAAGACGCTGCCCGTATTCGGAACGACCAGCGTAGATGCCGACGCGATCGACTGCACCGTCATCGTCGAGTTGGCGATTCCCCCCGTGAAACTGCCAAAGTCGTTGCCGTTGAGGAAAACCTTGGAAGTTGGGACCGTCGTTCCGACCGCCGTCCCCGTAACATTGCCAAAGCGCACGTTATTGATGCTCACCTGGGCGGTCGACGACGCGACGACGACACCATTGACGATAGGAGCATTCGTGCCGAGCAAGCCGCCGTTGATGATGGTATCGCCTTTCGACACGAGAATGCCGTACGCGCTGCCGCCAAAAACGGTCGTGTCGTTGAGGGATGTTACTCCAGCATCGGTTGCGACTTCGATGCCCGCCCGAGCCTGCGCCGCACCTTGAAAGCCAACAACACGGGTATCTGCGGAAAAGCCTTCGATCAGAATGCCAACGGAATTTGCAAGGATCGGGACGGTATCGAAGAGGTTATCGGTTGAGAATCCGATGACGCTGGTCGTGTTGACGTTCTTAATATGAAGGCCGTGCAGATACCCGTAACAAAAGCTGTCGCTGATATGTGACCAATCGACCGTATCGTGGAGGTAGATGCAGTCGCCTTGGCGGCCGTTGTTCTGGTTCGTGCCGCCGGTACCGCCGATCGTGCCGAACGGCCACGCATGCAGATGGCTGATCCACGGGATGTCGAGCGAGGCGCTGATCTCGATATTGTTGATGTTGTCGGCATAGAGATAGTCGATGCGCGGGCGCTGGCAGGCGGTGCAGTTGAACGCCTTGTTGAAGCCGATGATCATCGCGCGCGAGATGCTGATATCGTCAGCCGAGCTCACGATCGCGGTGCCAGCGTAGGCGCTGCTGTCGACCGACGGAAACGACATCCCATAGCGATAGATGATCGCGCTCGAGATTCCCGAACCGCTCATCATCGTAATCGAGGCCGTGCTGGCGAGCCGTAGGATGCCACAGGTGTAGAGGTTGTAGGGCACGCTCGAATTATTGCCGGGCGTGCCTGGCATGTCGCAGCTACCCTTCAACATGACCCCCACCGGGATCGTGAGGTTCGATGCGATCCGATACGCGCCCTTGAAGCGAACGATGCCGCCGGCACCGCCTGAATATTTGTTGAGCGCGCTCTGGAAGCACGCCGTGCTGTCCGAAACGCCCGTCGCGTCGCAGCCGTTGAAGTCCTGGACATCGGTCATGTCGGCGAGCTTCGCCGTGATCGAGCGGACGCGGGCGCCGGTCGATACATCCTGATAAGGCACACCAGCCGGAACCGCTGTGCCGTTAACGGCACACGCGAGGCCAGTCGCCGCCGTCATCCAGCAATCGCCGTCGCTTGGGGCTGCAGGCGGGGTGCCCTGCGGGATCTTGATCGACGCCGCACCCGTGGTCGACGGATTGACGACCATTTTGTCGCCGAGCTGCAACTGGCCGGGCTGACTCCCGACCATCGTCATTGGCTTCTTGTCGGACGCGTTCGCGTGGCCGGCGATCAGCGCCGCCGCCAGGACGAGCAATTTGAGACGCTTCATGGCGCGATCCTTGCGATTATTGCACGTAGGCGGGGTTGATCGTGAAGAAGATGCCGAGCCTCGGCATCGCTTGGCCGAGCGACTGGCTGATGTGCCCCGTCGTGGTCGGCTGGGTCGTGGTGAAACCGCCGGGCACGGTTTCGCTCAACCACACCCCGGGGATCGCAGCTGCGGTCACCGTGACGCCAGCATTGATCCCGAGCATGTTGATCACCGCTGCTTGCCCAATCACGTAGGCGGACTGAACGAAGCCGCTTGCCGCGGTGCTCAGGTCGGTTGCGATCGCGTTCCGGACGCTCAGCACGCCCGCGCTGCTGTAAATGTTGACGAAAGCATTCGCGGCGATCGGCTCGGTGACGACGGCAGTGGCCTGCAGCGCGGCTTGAGACAGCAACGAGGCGAAGGCGGCGTTCAGCTGCGCCGCGGTCAGCGTCTGCCCGTCAACAAATGCCATCGGAGTTCACCTTGAAAATGGATGCGGACGGGCGAACGCTGCAGGTCAGGAGCCGATCGCGATCCAGTTGAACTGAAAGGAGCTGTTTGCCGCGGCGCCAGATGCTGTGCCGAAGCTGGCACTATAGGCGTTGAATCCGCTCAGGGTCGATCCGGCCCCAAGCTGCACCGTTCCCCACGCGCCGATCGCGGCGGACGTGTTGCTGATCGTCGGGACGACGACGTAGACGGCGTTCGGGAAAGGGATCGGGAACACGACGGCGGCTGAACCGGATCCGGTCGAATCGACGCCCCATTGAAGGATCGTGCCGTTGGGAAATTTCTGGTACCCGCGCGCTGCGGCCGACCCGCCTAGCAGTCCTTGAACGAAGGCCGTCGTCGCGAGCAGAGTGGAGTTGTCGGTTGCCACCGGCGTCTGTCCGGCAACCGGTCCCGTGAACGTCCCGCCTGCAATCGGCATCATGCCGGCGAGGCCCGTGCTCAGGAAGGGCGCTCCGGTCGCGACGGTGATGTTCGAATTGGTAATCGTGGTCGCGCCGTACGACACGGTCACGTAATAGAGCGGAACGAAGCCGGTATCGGCCGCCGGCGGGGTCGGGCTTGCAGCAGCGGTGCCCGCCTTCGCGGTCAGGTTGACGGTGACGGGCCGCGTGGTGTTCTGCGCGACGCCGGTGCCGCCAGGGCCTGAGAATGCCACGGTCGGGTTGCTGGCGTTGTAATAGGGCAGCTGGATCGGGTTCGCATCGACCTCGCTGATCGCGCCCTGGATCAGATAGATGACCGACGTCCCCGCGGTGCCCGGCGCGATCAGCGT
The DNA here is from genome assembly GCF_035019905.1 of Sphingomonas sp. 10B4. Taxonomy (NCBI): domain Bacteria; kingdom Pseudomonadati; phylum Pseudomonadota; class Alphaproteobacteria; order Sphingomonadales; family Sphingomonadaceae; genus Sphingomonas; species Sphingomonas sp. 10B4. The sequence goes on from NZ_JASJVC010000005.1 coordinate 49,966, forward strand.
CAGTCGCTTGTTGTCCGAGGCTGACAAGATGCCCTGCTTGGCGATCAGGTCGGTCGTGTTGGCTGGCAGGCTCGAATAGGCTGAGCTGTCGACGGGGGCCATGCTGTAAAGCGCGCCGGCACCGATCGCGACCGACATCGATGGTACAGTGGTTTGGGTACAGGCCAGTCCGGACGCGACGGTCGAGGTACCGAGAACGTCCATCGCCAGCCGGCCAAGCCCAATCATGGTGTTGCGATTGAGGTTGAGGATGTCGGTCTCGAGCGGAATCGACCCGGCATAGACGATGTTGCGGTTCATGGGCGGCTCCAACAAAAAAGGCGTCCGGAGGCGCCTGATGCAATGAAAGGGTCAGGCCGGTCAGGACCCGAGAGACGAGTTTCCGAGCACGAAGTTGAGGCCCAATACGGTCGGAAGGCGCGACACGGTCGGTCCGATCGCGGTCCACATGATCGTGCCAGCGGGCTTCACCGCGTCGATAGCGGCGTAGATGTCTGCTATCGCCGCGCGCTCCGAAAGCGACGACAACGAGGCATATTCCAGACGGCTCGGCGTGCTGTAGCCGCCGGTCTGGATCCGATACCCGGCGACCTGCGGGATACCGATCCCGGGCAGGAAGTTGACCGTGATGAATGCCTGAAAGGGCAGGTTGGTCGAGCCGTACCCACCGGCGACGCTATACCCGAGCAGAGGGCCGCCGTAGACGCCGGTGTCGGCGGGCCGCAGCGGCTCGAAGATCGATGGCGCGGTGCCAGTCAACTGCGTCAGGACTGAGATCATCCCGGCACGTGTCCCGCGCTCGCGGAACATGTTGGCGAGGATTCTCGCGCGCATCGACGCATCGGATTGGCCGGGTCCGCGGCGGACGGCGGCACCGAAGAAGTCCTGCGCGATCAGATCGAGCCAGCCATCGGTTGCGGTGGTGATCCGCGTCTGCAGCCTGGCATAGGCGTAGAGGCTGTAGATGAACGACCAAGCCGATGCGAACGCCGCGATCAGCGCCGCCAGCACGGGGTTGCTGTCGCCGAACCACGGCGGCAGCGCCGTGGTGATCCGCGCCGTGATATCGGCAGCGTCACCTTTCGCCATCAGCTGACGATCACCGAACCGGCAATGATCGCCTGCTGCGGCGTCGCGGGCAGATCGACCATGGCCCCATTGACGGTGAGCAAGGTGACCTCGGTCACGCCGGGCGAGGCATCATAGGCGACCTGGAACAGCCGCGACCACGCCAGCGACACGCCAAGGGGCAGCGCGTTGACGTAAGCCGCGAGCGCGGTCTGCAGTGTCGCCGCGACGACGGCATGACTGTAGCCCGCCCCCGTCGTGATCGTTGCCGCGATACCGGCGGTGACGACGACCGGCGCGAACACCCCGAAGCTCGAGGTCAGCGGGCGCACCGCGTCGATCGCCGACGAGACGGTCGAGATCAGGCCGCTGGAGGGCGCGCCGCTGCCGTCGTCGATGACGACATAGAAATAGCCGGGCTGGTAGACCCCCGCATAGGTGTAATTCTCGGTCAGCGTGTAGGTCAGCCCGGCCTGCAGCGTGGTGATCGCATAGCCGACAGCGCCCTTGGTCGCCTTGGAGAGCGACGCGATATAGGCGATGAATCGGACGCGAAAGGCGGCGTCCGTCTCCGCGTCGAGGCCGTTGGTGAACGCCGTCGCGTTGCTGACCGTATCGATCCCGGAGATCGCCTGGCCGAGCGTATTGATCGCGCCGACCGCCGCGTTGCCGCTGGACCCCGCCGATGCCGATGCGACCGGCACGCTTGTTGAAGCCGTGCCCGCGGTCAGCACGTAGCCGCCGGCGACAGCGTTATAGGCTGCGTTCGTCGTGTCGATGATCACGCGATAGGTCTGCGTGCCGTCGGTCGTCTGGATCAGCGCGCCGACGGGCACCGTGGCGTTCAGCGTCGCGGTGAACCGCGCGAAGGTGACCACGCCGGTCGCGGCGACGGCACCGAGCCGGGTCAGCGCGTAATCGGCCATCCAGCTGTCGAGATCGGCGCCAGCGGCGGTCGCGGCGCGCGTCGTCGCGAGCAATTGCAGGATCAGGCCCTGGAGCCACATCACGGTCGCTGCGCTGGCCTCGATGACCGCGCGCAGGATCGAGCCGACCGAGAAGTCGGCGAGATAGCGCGTGCTGCCGCCCTGCGTCGCCGTTGCCTGGTCCTGCACGACCTGAGCGAAGGTCTTGGTCTGCAGCGCCATAGGTTCAGCCTGTCACGTTGAAGGATAGCGTGGCCGGTTGGCCCGTTGCGGCGTCGCTGTAGGCGATCGAGACAGCGAACCCGCCGCCGGCCTGGTTGGGGATCGCGCCGACCTGGATGACCGGCTCGGGCAGCTTCGCGACCGCGGCTTCCATCAGGATCTGACCGCGGATCAGCGCCCGGATTTCCTTGATCTGCGCGGTGCGGCCGATCCACTGCGGCAGGCCCGCACCATAGTCGGGCTGGAAGATGTAATCGCCCGGGTTAGTCAGCAGCCGCCGCAGGATCCGCTGCTGCCCGCGAACCGTGGTATCGACGGCCTGCACATCGCCGCTATTCGACGCCGACAGATCGGACCCGAAATAGTGATAGAGATCGGAGAGGTTCACGATGTGCCCCTTTCCTGATTGATGAGATTGCGCGCGACGCGACCGCACGGCGCTGGTGTGCGCCGCGGCGTCGGGATCATGCGAGATACAAGGGGAGGCGGGTGCCGTTCGCGGCTAACCCAACTTGGCGGATTTAGCATGATGTCGCGGCAGATGTACAGTCCGAACGCGCGCTTATGCGGCTGGCGTTCCGCTGTTGCCGCTGCCGGGCTGAACGCCGGTGTGATGGTGCGTCGTCAGGCCGATTCCGTTGGCCGAGAACGTGCCAGTGTGCGTCCAGTTGCCCACGCTGCTGATCGTGCCGTCGCCGTTCAGCGTGACTGCAGCGCCATGCCCATCGGCGAGCATCAGCTTGCCGTCCGTCGTCAGCTTGATCGATTGCCCGGCCTTGTGGACAAGCCACGCCTCGCCCGAGGGCACGTTGAGCGGCCGGTCGCTGTCGTTGAAGAAGCGCCATCCGACGCTGCCGACCCCGCCGTCGGCTTCCTGGAAGTCGACCTCGACCGCGTCACCGACCGACGGGGCCAGCATCAGGCCCCAGCCATTGCCAACCCACATCGATTTGAGCGGCATCCAGTCGGTCAGGGTATCATCAGGCTGCAGCCGGACGCGGACCGCATGGTTTGCCGGGTCATAGCCGTCGACGATGCCGTGGCGCGTCGGTGCGCGCGAGCTCGACGCCTCTTCTGAGGCGCGCCGCATGTGGTTGAGGATCTGGTCCATCATGACTGCGCCTCGACGTCGGCGCTGATGTTCTTGGCGGTGACGGTCATTCGATACCCCTCGTCGTGCGACATCGAGCGCTTGACCGAGTCCGGGTAATAATCCTGGTCCCATGCCGTGCCCGTGCCCCGGACCTGCACGACGAGCGAGCAGCTCATCAGGTCGTCGGCGGGGAGGTCGGCGCTCATGGTGACCATGTGCTTCGTGATCTGGTCGTAATAGCGCTGCGCCCGCTGCTGCGCCTGGTCCTGCGTCAGCCCGGCGATCGAATAGTGATATTTGATCGGGTCAGCTGCGCCAGATTGCCCGGGCTTGGTCGCTTTCGGCGATTTCGGCCAGCTCGCCTCGAAGCCCTTCTTCTGCTTGGCGTTCCAGCTCCGCACGGTCACCACGACGCCCTTGGCGATCGTCAGCGAACGGTCGAACCGCACCGTCGAGACGTTCGAACTCGGCACCGGATCGATGCCGGGCAAGCGGTAGACGATGGCGTAGCGGTTGCCAGAATCCTTGGGCTTGGGCTGGAAATGCAGCTCGCGCGCCGTCACGAAGACGTCGAAGTCCTCGAACTCGGCAAGCTCGACCAGGATATCCCACTCGCTGCGCTCCTGCGTCTGGCTGATGTGGTTCTGGGTGTAATAGGTCCCGACCAGCGCCGTCGTCGCGGTCGCGATCGGTGACAGACCGTGGCGCCCGGCGAGGATGGCGACGATTTGGCTGGCAGTCTTGTTGAGGAAGCCCTCGTTGGTCTTGGTGTCGATCAGCGTCGCCGTGAGATCGCGGCCTGAGACCGAGAGCGTGCCGGCAAGGGGATCGAATTCGATGTCGTCAGTCTGCCCGAGAATGAGACGGTCGGATGCGGCCGGGTAATAGGCGCCGGTACCGGTCCAGTCCTCGGTCGCGAAAAGCTCGACCTCGATGCTGGTTTGCGTGCTGAACCACGCGATGCTGGTTACAGCCGGCAGATCGTACGCCGCGAACTCGACGCGGAAGGTGTCGGCCGCGCGAAAGGCGTTGTTGTCGACCTCGAGGCTGATCCACGCGTCGACCAGCGTCCCGTTGATCTTGACCGCGCCGCGCGGGCTGCGTGCCCGGCTGGTCGGGTGCGCGTTGATGTCAGGCATTGAGCACCCCGCCGCCGTTGCTCGACGGCTTCGGCGGAATGACGAGCGTGGTCACCCCGCTCAGCACGGGGTCGGTCAGCCGGTTGGCCTGTGCGAGCGCAGCCCAATCCATCGCATCGCCATATTGCGCGGCGGCGATCTGGAAGAGGTTCCCGCCGACCAGCGTCAGGGAGGACGAGCCCGAGCTCATCGCCGCGACATTGACCGCCATGCGACCGAGTGTGCGATCTAGCCCGACGAGCGGCGCCACATTCTGTACGACCGCGATCTGGCTGATGAACGCGGACGCCATCGCCAGCGGGTCCCCGCCGAGCGCAACGCCTGCGATGCCGGGTGCGGCGCCGATCGTGCCGGAGGCCGCGGTGATCATCGCTTCCGCCAGCGCGCGGGCCGCACCGATGGGCGTTCCCAAGGCAGTGATGGTGCTCGCGGGTGCCGTCGCGAAATCGCCGATCGCGGCGACAGCCGAAGTGAGCGTCGCCATCAGGCCTGAGAGACCGGGGTCGCCGATCTCGTCCGACAGTGCGTTCGCTGCATCGAGGTCATCGTTGACCAGTTGCTCGACGCTCAGCGGCGGGACATCGGTGATCGGCGCGGTATCGTCGGTCACGACCTCGCAGCGGATCTGGTACGAGATGCGCGATTCGAGGACGTAATCGTAATCCACGGACTCGATCAGGACCGTGTAGGCGAGCTCGTCCCACGTCAGCGGCACCGGCGCACCGGCCTCGCAGACGCCTTTGAGGTAGCGGGCGGCGGCAAGGGCGTTCTCGCCGATGAACCATCCCGACCAGGCCAGCGCGTGCGGCGAGCGGCCCATCGCATCGACCACGCGCTTGCCGCCGACCAGCTTGTGGACGGTGAGCGCCTGGCTCGCGCCGAACGGGATCCGCTCGGGAACCTCGAAGCGGCCGAAGATGAAGTCGCCGAGCTGGACCTTGACCATCAGCGGCCGCCAGCGACGGCGGGACGCGCGCGCGACGCGTCGAAACCGGAACCGCCGGTGTTGGGCTTGCCCATCGCGCGGCCTTGGTTATTCGAAATTACGGGCGTTAGATGCTTACCCACGAGATGCTTATCCAGATACACGTCGCCGGCGCGTTGAGGTTGAGCGCCCGCTGGACGAACGGCCGGGCTGTTGCCGTCCGGTGACCCAGCGAAGCTGGTCTTCGGGATCTGGAACAGCGGGTTGATGCGGTTCACCCCGGCGATGATCGTGTTGATGATCGTCTGGAACGTGAGCAGGAAGGCGTGCCCGAAGCTGCCGAGCGCGCCGAGGATGTCCCCGTGGAAGAGCTTGTAGAAGCCGGTGTAGATATCCTTGCAGATCGTGAAGAACGCCGCCTTGATCTCTTTCCAGTTGTTCCAGACGAGCAGGCCTACGACCGCGATTGCAGCGATAGCGAGACCGATGGGGCTTAGGGCCAACATGATTCCTGTACGCACGAAGTTTCCTACGGCAAAAAGCCCCGCCCGGATGAACGGTCCGAACGCTGCCATGCCAGCCCGAAAGAACGGACCAAGCACACCCATCGACGCACGAAAGGCGATCAGCAAACCTCTCCCAGCTGTCGCTGCGATAGCCGGGAGTTTCATCAGCAATTGCCCGAACAGGCCGAGGACACGGCCGAACCAAGTCAGGCCCGTCACGGCGTAACGCGCGACACCGGCCAATTTGCCGATGAGCAAGAGGCCCTGAATGCCCGCCGTAAAGAGCGCGATGCCGCCGCCAATCACGGCAAGGGTAGACACGAGCGCGAGGCCGCCAAACGCCAGTTTGGCGATCGTCTGGTGGTTATCAACGAAATTGTCCAAGCGGGTAAGCGCTGCTGCTGCCAACTCCAGCCCGCGCACGTAGTATGGCATGATCGTTTTCCCGATCAGAAGCTTCAGGTCCGCCTCTTTTTTCTCGAGGTTCATGGCTGCCAAGAGCGGCTTATTTCGAGGGTCGGCGGTGACCTGCCCTATGCCCTGTGAGCGGTTATATGCTTGGATCGACTCCAGCAGCACCGGCATCTGAGACATGATCTTGTTATAGACCTTTGAGCCAGTCCCACCGAACAGCACAGCGTTTTCGCGCTCGATATCCGTGCGGCTGGTGATACCCGCGCTCGCATAGCGCTTCATCATCTCCTTTGCGTAGTCGACTGAATTAGTTGCCTGGAGTTGCGCGAGACTTTCGTTCTGTTGTTTGCCGCTGGCATCGGTCATGCCCAGACGCTTCATCTCCGCTTGGAGTCGGCGAGGCATTAGTGCCGTCATCCCGTTTGTGCGGGTGTATGCCGTGCGCAAGCCAACGGCAGTCTGCGATCCGCCGAGCTCGCCGATGATGGGCTCAAGGGCGCCGAAAATGGTGGTCAGGTCGAGTTGGTTAGTCGCAGAAGAGCCGTATGCGACGAACTGCTTGAGTTGCCGCTCGTCGACCATCCGACCCGACGACATAGCAGCCTTAAACACGCCGTCGGCGATTGCTGCCGCGCGCTTCGGGTCGGTGATGCCGCCCATGATTTCGACGGTCTTGTTGAGATTGCGCATCGCCTGCTCGGCAGCTACGCGCTTATCGCCATCCAGCATACTGGTTGCGACTTCGTATCGCGCGAGAACGGGTGCCATCGTGCGCGCAGCGGCAGTGGCCTTTGCCCCCGACATGCCCGATTGGCGGAACGAGCCCTGCGCATCGGCGAAGATGCGGATCCGGTCATTGATCGAGGTGCCGATGATGTTGGTCGCTTCGGCGAACTTGCGCGCATCAGCGATCTGGCTGTCGCCGAGCCCCATCTGGCGCAGCGAGCCGAGCGCGCGCTCGTATTTCATCGCCTCTTCGATCGGGCCCTTGAACAGCGAAAGACCCGCGAAACCGGCACCGGTAAGCGCACCGCCGACTGCCGCCAGCTTGCCGATCGACTTCAATCGTGCTTCAAGACCCTTCGCATCTGCGTCGGTCTGCTTGAAGTGGCGGCTCATCAACTGGAGACCGCGCGTCACGCCGTCGATAAGCGACACCCGAACCGCGACCTTATAGGCTTCGAACGACATGAAACCCCTCCGTAAAATGCAGTTGTGGTTGGCCGATCGGAACCCGGCGTTCGATAAGCCGAGCCTTTACAAGCGGACTTTCGAGCCCGAGCCCGTCGGCTTGAAAGGATGGGACGCCGTGCTGATGGGCATGGTGTCATTGCTTCTTTTGTTCGTCGGGATAGCCGGCCTTCTTGTCGGCATTTTCCTACTCGGCGTGATCATCTCGACCTGGATCTCTTAGCCCTCAATCGTCTGATCGTAGCCGAGGCTCGGATGCACCAGATCTCCGCCGATGATGCCCGCCACGACCGCGCCGCCGAGCGCCGCGAGGATCGCGTCGTGATTGCGCTCTGCGGCAGGGCCTAGGACCGGGCGCGGCGGGATCCGCTCGGTGCCGAATTCCTGGTAGACCATGATGTCGCTGTCGGAGCCGATCTCCGCCTCCAGGTCGCCGACGCGATGCCCGATGCTGTCGCGCAGACCGCCCGTGCGCAGCAGAGGATCGTTGGGCGTGAAGCCCAGCCGCTCGCGTTCAGACTGGGTCGCTTCCGCGAGCTCGGGCCACTCGTCGAACGCACCGATCGCCGGCTGATAGACGCCGAACTCGCTTTTGGCGGCCTTTTCGATCTTGGTGGCGATCCGCTCGAGCGCGGCATTGGCGGCGGTGTGGATGACCACCTCGCGCTCAGCGAACTGGAGCGCCATGTCGAGCAGAGACAGTTCCACGCGAACACTCCAAATATAAACGGCGGCCCGAAGCTGGACTTTCTGCCGAACCAAAGTAGCGTCGATGCCACTCGAAGGGGGCAAAGCTATGGACGAAAAACCCAAGGACGATGTGAAATCCAAGATCGCTGGCTGCGGGTGTCTGTTGGTCATCACGCTCGTCGCGGCTGCGTGGATTGGTTCCGGCTCTTCGTCCAACGTGGCGACCAATAACAGCATCGACGCCGCCGAGACGATTGACGGAAACACGCTCGCCTTGACGACACCGCCGGCTGCTCAAAGCCACAACTATACCGAAGAATCAAAGGGAATTTATTACTACGTCGGCGCAGTATCGGAAAACGCAAAAGCACAAGGCGTTGCCGCAGGTCAGGTATCAGGATTCAAGTTCTACGGCACAACCGACGACGACCAATATATTCTTGGACTCGTCGATGATAATGGACGTACTGTCGGCAAGGCGTTCTGCAACGATCCCTGCGTGATCGTACGGCCGACCATAGGCGAAAAATTCGGGGCCAAAGACACGATCATCGGCGCGGCATTCCAAGATGCGATCACTGGTCAGATGAAAAAGTACAAGCCCTAAGTCTCTTCCTCGAACGCCATCGTCTCGAAATTGAACTTCCCGCCCTGGAAGATCGAGAACCGGATCGACATCGCTTGGCGCATATCCGGGGAGACGGCGAACGCGACATCAAACGGGACGCCGTTGTGAACGAGCCAGAGGCACTCGCTCAGGTCGGCGTCCCTCAGGAGTTTTTTACGTCACCCGTCGACGGCGCTTCGTTCATGAAATTGGCGAACACGCCGGCCTGCGCCGCCTCGTTGCCCTCGTCACCGAGCCGCCCGTATAGCGCGCGCAGCTCGCCCTCGCTGCCAGGCGTGACGACCGGATTGCCGTCGATCGCAGCGACAAACTTGAGGTGGAAGATCTCGGCGAGATAGATCTGGTTGACTTCGCCGCCGCTGCCCGAGCCCGCCGCCTTGGCGAAGTCGAGATTGGCGAGCGGTGACGGCTTTTTCAGCGTGATCGTGCGACCGCGATCGTCGGTCACGTCGAAAGACTTGGCCGCAGCCTTGACGATCTGCGCGCTGGGGGTGTCGAGCGTGACGGTCGCGCCGCCGGTGGTGAAGGTCGTGGGTTCGGTCATGATCAGGCCTGCTTGATGCGGCGGCCAGCCATGAAGCTGACCGACTGGTTGACGGACTTGTCGGCGGTCCACTCGCCGGGATCGTCGAACTTCAGCAGCACGCGCTCGAAGCGGAACTGCGAGATCGCGCCGTTCGGCTCCTGGATCGTCTGCTGCATGGTCGCGGGTGGTTCGTCGGTGCCGGCGTAATAATTGCGCTCGAGCTGCTCGAAATAGATGTCGAGCTCGGGTCCGCGGCGCTCCAGCTTAAAGCTGCCGGACCAGCCGTCATAGAAGCGCAGGTTGTCGGTCGAGCCGTCGAGCGGCTTGATGCGCTGGTCGGTCGTATCCTGCTTGGCGTTGAACGAGGTGACCTTGCCCAGACGCAGCGGCGTGCCGTCGGGGAGAATGACCGCGAGCGTGATGTCGCGGCCGATCGAATAGCCTTGCTGTGGCATTGGGGAGGGCTCCTAGGGAATGCGCGGGGGGAGGGCGATCAGACGATCTGCGACGTGACCTTGACCGACTGGCCAGCCTCTACGTTGATCAGCAGCTGCGTGATGACCGAGAGATAGGTCACGCGGACATCGGCCTGCAGGTAGCCGAGCGCCACGCGCGCCGGCAGGTTGTTGAGCGCGCTCATCACGACGCTGAACGGCTGCTTGGTCGCGTCCGACGCGTCGCCGATCATGCCCTGGTTCCAGAGGTTGCCGAGGAACGCGTTCAGCGTGGCCTGCGCTTGGTTGCGCACCGCCGGGCTCTGGAGCCGACCGACATAGATCCCCATGCCGCCGCTCAGCGTATAGGCGATGTAGTTGGTCAGGCGCGGGTAGTTGTCGCCGTTGATGACCGCGTTCGACGAGGTGTTCCGCCCGATCCGGACGCCGAAGGAATTGCCGGCCGGGATCGGGTTGGCAATGAGGTCGATGCCGGCCTGCGCCAGCGTCTGGAGATCGGCGCTGCTGTAGACCGCGTTCTGGTAGCTCTTCTGCGTGCCGACGATGCCGTAGAGCGGCTTGTTGAGGCTCGACTGCTCGGGCGACAGCGCCGAGAGGCGGCCAGCGACGAAGCTCTGCGGCGAGATCAGGCGGACCTGACCGTTGACGGTGTCGTTGAAATACACCCAATCGCCGAACATCAGCTTCATCGTGTAGCTGTCGATGCCCGCGGTCGCCTTGGCGCTCACGGCGTTCGTGATCGTGTCGCCGGACGGGCCGGTCGCGATCATATAGACTCCCTCGCTGAGGCCGTAGGCGACCTGCAGCGTCCACGTCGTGGAATCATCCGCATCGGCCAGCATCGCGACCGAGGCGCCCGACGAGCGCAGCGCGTACATGCCCTTGCGGGCCGTCGTGTCCTGCCCGATCAGCACGGTGCTGGTGATCGTGGTCGCACCATCGAGCCCGCCGACAAGCGTCGCCGAACTTGCGGTCGGCGCGCCGGTGCCTGCGCCCGCTGCCGCGACCACCAGCTGCGAGGGGCCGCGCAGCGCCGAGGTGCCGTTGTTGAGCGCCGTCGCGATCGCCACCCACAGCGCGTTCGCGGTCAGACCGGAGCCGATGTTGTCGAACACCTCGGGCACGAGGCCGGGTAGGGTGACCGTGGCCTTCCACGTCCCGGTCTGGCTGCCGGCCGCAAGCGCGACTGCAACGCTGTTGCCGAGCGTGCCGGTGTAGCGCGCGGTGACGGTTACGCCGTTCGTGCCGAGCGTGGCCGTGGCCGCGGCGTCGGTGCCGTCGGTGACGCGGACGCAGCGCATGTTGTTCGCGCCGTTGAGAACCGCGCCCCAGACGGCAGTGCCCATGTCGTACTTGCGCGGCTGGACGTTGCCGAACTTCTGGACAAAATCGGCGAGGCTGCCGACGGTGACCGGCGCGTTCACCGGCCCCCATTGCGCGGTGCCGACGATCCCGAGGATGTTGGTCGGCAAGCCGTTGAGGAAGGTGTCCGACGGCGGCTGAATTTGGACATAGACGTCGGGCACGACGAGCGCGGTGGTGTTGATCGCGCCTTGCGGGAAAACGGGCATGCGTGGGCTCCTTTACGAGGCGCTGGAGGTGTTGGAAGCGAGCTGCGCTGCCGCGTTGGCGGGCGGTGCGGGCTCGGGCTCGGGATCGGCGACCGCGACGACGAACGCCGCCTGCTCGGTTTCGAGGATCTCCGCGATCGCGGTGGAATCGGTGATGCTTTCGCCGACGACATGGTCGCCGAACGCCTGGATGACGCGGAGCATGGGCTTGTCCTCTACGGGCGGGTGATGGTGACGGTGGGGCCGGTCGGGTCGGGCGTCGGTCCTGCGGTGAGGGTGGTGACGGTGCTGATGATGTTGAAAGCGGGAAGAGCCTGCACTGTCGCGTAATTGACCGCGTAAAACAGGTCGCGCCGATAGATCCCAGCTTTCTGCTGGTCGTCGTTCTGCGTCGAATTGACGAACGACACGATGCCGGTCGAGCCATCCGAGAGTATGATGCGAGTCGTGATGGAGAGAGCCACGTCAATGGCGTTCGCGACAGCATCCCGGTGATCGAAGCACGATGCCCATACCGTGATCTGAAAGGTCTTGGTCTGGCGCCGGAGCTCACGCGAGGTCACCCCTGTCGTGCCCGTATTGCTGTCGTCGATCCATTCGGTGTCGCCGAGCATGATCGAGGTGATCTTTTCGCCGGGCCGCGGGAACACCGAGACGTTGACCGTGCCCGCCGCCATGTCCTTCAACAGCGCGTCCGGGTTCGGCCAGCCTGCAAACACCTTGACCGCGTCGCCGGTGACCGATGGTGACGCCGTGCCAAGCGGGTAGGCCGCTGCGCTGATCAGCGTGACGAGCGAGTTCGCCGCAGCAGACTGATCAGCCATGAACTTCGCTTGCGATGATGCGGTAGCCCATGTCGGTAAGTTCCGCTTGCTGGATCGAATAGATCCGGTTGTTTGCGTCGACCAGCCGATCGCCGATGCCGAGTCCGGCGGGAGCAGAGACCGGCAGCAGGATCATCCAGCCCGGCTGCTGGCGCGTGCCGGCCGGCAGCGCATTCGTGGCCTTCTCGTTGCCCTTGCCGAGCAGCATCGAGCAGGGCCAGCCGATGAACGGGGATTGCTGCCCGATCACGTTGACGGCCTCGCCGGCGGAATCGCACAGGCCGGAATAGCCGACGCTGCCGACCGCCCCGGGCGTCTCGACCGCGCGCGTGATGCGCACCGCCTGGTTGCACTCGATCGCCACGATCGGGAGCAGCGACTGCTTGGCGCCGACGAAATAGATCTGAACGCTGTCTGCAGAGACGAGATAGTCTCCGGTGTTGACCAGCCGCCCGTCCATATCGGCGAACCAGATCGGGTGCCCGTAGAGGTTGGGCTTGCGGTAGCTGTTGTCCGCGGCGTTCAGCGCCACGAAGGTGCCGCCCTGGCTGGCGGTGAGCGGGTTCACAGTGCCAGCGGGCCGATAGATCGTGAACGGCGTTCCGATGCGCTGCGCGGCCTTCGCGCGCCCGGCGTAGACGCGAGCGTTGAGGGTCGCGGCGTCCATATCAGGCGCGCATGATGCTGTTCGAGCCGCCGAGGCCGGGACCGGGCGGCAGGCCGATGAACTCGCACATCCGCTGACGCCACATGTCGAACAGCGCGGTGCGGTCCTGGACCTCGCGCTTGTTGTGGGTCCAGACGGCGGCGACATCGGTGTCCAGGTTCGCCGCAGATCCGACGATGTCGGTCTCCAGCGTGGCGAGCTTGGTGAGGAAGGTGTTGATCAGCACGGCCTCTTCCGATGCGGAGAAGTTCGTCAGCCGCGTGTAGAGCGACATGACGGTCATGCCGAAGCGCACGTATACCGTGTCGGTGTTCGCGGTGACCGGCTGCGTCGTGCCGACCAGCCAATAGCCGGCGTAACGACGCACATCGGTCATCTGCGCGTCGGTCAGCATCATGCGGCTTTCGTCTGGGCGGACTTTGGCGCCACTGGCTCGACGTAGAGCTCCATTCCTTCAGCGAGATCGCTCTCGTTGATCACGATGTAGCCGAGCGGGTTATCGTCGCTGATGGGCGCGACAATGCGAGCGGTCGGGAGTTCCATGGTCGGCTTCCTCGGCAGAAAAGGATACGACGCGGCGCCGGAAGGGGACGACGCCGCGTCGAAACTAAGCGCGATGGGCGATTAGCCCAGCGAGACGACCGTGTGGTTCGGCTTGATGCCTGCAGCACCCCATGCGAGCCGGACGTGATAGACGAGCTGCATGAACTGGCGATACACCGCGACGTCGAAGACGATGCCGCTGACCGGGTCGGTGACCTGGATCACGTCGTCGGCCATATCCATCGCCACGCCGTCGGGGCCCATCGGCATCTGCGGCGAGCGCGTGATGAGCTGGATCGCCGACTTCGAGAACGCCATGTTCGGCGTCAGGCTCGACGAGCCCGAGACGGTGACAGCGGTTGCCGAGGCGGGGATCGCCTGCAGCAGGCCAGGTGCGCCGATCGTGACGGTGCCGGGCGCCGAAATGCCGCCGGTGACCATGTACTTGTTGGCGTCACCGGCGACCGAGACGTAATCGCCCGGGTTGACCGTGCCAGTGCCGGTGATCAGCGGGATCTGCGTCGTGCCGACCGGGAATCCCGCCGTCGTGGTCGTGTAGCTGGCACCCGTGCCCTTGGTCTGCGCGGTGACCGCAACCGACTCATGCAGGTCGAAGCCCTCGAGGCGACCGATGATGCCGTTGCGCAGTAGCGCGTCGGTGCCGGCTTCGTTCACCTTGAACAGCACGTTCTGCTTGCCGCGCAGGTTGGCGAAGGTGGAGGTGCCGCCGACATACTGGAGATCGGTCAGCGGCGAACCGTTGTCCGAGAGCAGCTTGCGGACCTGCGCGATATCCGAGAGGTCGCCCGCGGTGCCGAACGGCGTGGTGCCGGCGGTGCCATAGGCGCGCGATGCGTTCTGCAGCGCGGCGTTGAACAGATCGGCCTCGACCATGTTGGTCAGCGTGCGGAACGCCTGGGTGAACTGGTTGCCCAGGATGCCGCCATAGGTGCCCGCGTTGGTCAGGCCCTTCTGCTCTTCACCGTTCCAGCGGATCGGAACGTGCTTCGATTTAGAGATCGTCATCGAGACGTTGCCGATCGTCTGGTCGCCGGTGTTCGGGGCGGTGACGCCGGGGGTGTTGTCGGCGGCAGTCTGCGCGCCGGTGATCGGCACGAGGATCGTCTCGTTGAGCGCGGCGCGCTCGGCCGAAGTGTTGCGCGAGACGGCGGGGATGAAGCCGACCATTTCGCGCGACACGGTGTCGAGCGATTCGTAGAGCGTGGGGATCAGCGAAGTGAGCGTATTTGCCAAGATGGCCTCCTATTGGATGGGGATTGTTTCGATGGGTTGTTGAGCATCCGCCCATGTCTCCGCGCCCCATCCGAGGTGCGGCTGTTGTTCGCCGATAGACGCCCGAGTATCCGCCCGGGCGTCTTCGGTTAATCCTGGAGCGTGACCTTGCCCGCCGCGGCATCGCGCGCGGTCGCCGCCTGAGCGGCGGGGTCGAGCCCGTTGAACTGTTCACGCGAGACGACACGCTTGCCGCCTTCGCCGCCGCCACCCTGCGAGCCGGAGCCGGCAGCGCCGGAGCCCTTCAGGATGGTGTCGCGGTGCGCATAATTGGAAACCAGCACCTCCATCGCCTCGTCGAAATTGGCGACTTCGCCGGGACGGCCTGGCGCGAAGATCTTGTTGCCAGTGTGGTCGTAGGCGACGACGTGATCGCCCTCGATCTTGAAGGCGGAGCCGAACTTCGATTCGACCAGGTCGGCCGGGATCGCCAGCTTGTCTGCGATGAACTTCGATCGCGTGAAGGCCCCGCCGATCTTCTCAGTGACGAGCGCCGACTTGAGCGTGTCGCGCTCTTCGACGATCGGGGCATATTTGGCTTCGACGGCCTTGACCGCCTCGAGCTTGACCTTCTCGACCTCGCCGGCGTCGACTAGCTTCTTCGCGTCGAGATTGGCGACCGTGCTGAGCGCGGCGCGCGCGGCTGCGGCGTCGTCGATGCCTTCGAACGCCTTGAGGCCTTTCTCGGCACTCTCGGCGCGCTCGCGATGGCTCTTGGCCTCGCCGTTCAGGCGCGTGATCGTGGCAACGGTGCCGGCGGCATCGAATGCCACCTCGCTGCCGTCATCGCGCAGATAGACGGGCTTGCCGTCGGAGACGACCACCTGGCCGTTGTCGTCGAGTTTCAGTTTCATCGGTCATCCAACCTTCATTGTGGGCATCCGCCCGGGGCGCCGCGCAGCATCCGCTACGACGGCAGGATCATGGATCAGTCCGGCTTGCCTGGATGAACCGGCAGCGCGGGCGCGGGCGGTGCAACAAGCGGCGGCTGCGCCTTGAGCTGCGTCTGCTCGGTCTCCCACTCGCGATCGTAATCGATCACGGTGCGGCGGCGCATTTCCTCGAAGAAGGTCTGATCGGAAATCTTGCCGGCGATCGCCGCGTCAAGCAGCAGCGCCGCCGATGCGTCCGAAAGGGTGTCGACGCCGAAGTCCTTGAACAACTCGACCTCGCCGACGGCGGTGTCACCGAGCCAGCGCGCGGTGTAGCCGAGGCAGGTGTTGAGCCCGTCCTCGAACGTCTCGATAATCGACTGCAGAATGCACTTGTTGGCATCGCCCTCGCTGACGACCTGCGTCGCGGTGACGTTGGCGCGGCGCTTGACCAGCAGCTCGGCCCCGGACTGACGCATGCGGTCCTCAAGGTCGAGCAACGAGGTGCGCCCAGCCTCGATCGCGGCGCCGGTGTGCTCGACGAACTTGAGATCTGCGGCGGTGTCATCGGTGAGGACAGCGTTTTGGCCGCCGATCTTGATCGCCCCGGTGATGCCCTTCCCGAACAGGATCGGCACGCGTGCGATGTGCAGGATGTTCTGCTGATCGGCGGAGGACTGCCAATGCTCGGCGTTGAGGTACGCCAGGTCGAGCAGCGGCGAGATGCCGCACCCGAACCCGGTCTGCACGCCGTAGAACATCTGGAACGGAACGTAATTGATGCTGGTGATTCCCTGCGCGTGGACCAGCCACTCGTCGCGATCGGCGGCCTTGCGCCAGACCTCCCAGAGGCCGGGCTCCATCACGCGGACCTGCTCGATCTGCTTTTCGCCGAAGCGTCCGTCGAGCTCGGTCACCGTCTCCAGCAGCCGGACCTGCTTGGTCACCCACTCCCCGCCGATCCGCTCGGCCTTGACGCCGAGGATGGTGGGAGCAGGGTAGAGCGACCAATACGGGCGAAGGTGATTGGCCTTTTCCTCGGCGCGGGTGCGCGCGGGCTCGCCGGCGGGGTAATCCACCGCGACGCCGGCCAGACCGTGCGACAGGCAGCCGCGCAGCAGCCGCTCGCCGAAGCTCTGGAGCTCAGTGCCCTGGCCGTCGACGTCGTCGCAGATCGCCTGCAAGTCGGCCGACATGTCGGCGACGTTGATTTCCTGGCTGAAAGGCTTGGACGCCATAACCGAGACGGTGCGACCAAAGAAGTTGGTCAGCACCGCCGTCTTCAGCTTGGCGTCGTAGCCGTCCTGCTCTTCGGCGGGGAACTTCGGCAGGAACTGCGTGCCGCCCGCGCGCATGGCCCGCGTGCCGCCGCACAACGCGGACAGCAGCGGCCAGTCGTTCGACAGTTCGGCGATCGCCGCGGATTGCTGACGGACGGCCTTGCCATCGCTCACAGGCGCAGCGCCGTGATGCTCGACGGCCGCACGACCGGATGCAGGAACGCGATCGGATAGGTCGATGCGTCGTTCTGGTGGTCGAGCCCCGACTTCTTGTCGGGCGCGCCGTTGTCGTCATACGCCTGCTGCTCGAGGCTGCGCGCCACGGTTGGGCAGGCGCGGGCGTTGACCTTGACCTTTCCCATCTGCAGTCTCTTTTCCATCGCGTTGATGCGATCCTTGACCGCTGGATTGGTCGATTTGGCTCTGACCTCGAACTTCGCCTGGCGAAGGAGGGCGATGTCGGATGTGCTGGCGTCCACCGTCCGCCTGCCGCCGCCGCTGGCATCGGGGTAGACGATGATGCGATGGTTCGGGAAACGGTCGCGGATCGTGGTGATCATGTCGGGCGTGTCGAACACGTCTTTGAATTCGGAGACGGCGTGCATCTCATCAGCACGCTCGACATAGACAGTCGCCGCCATGTGCTGGACGTTGAAGTCCATGCCGATGTGCAGCAGGTCACGCTCGGTCGCTTCGTGGTCGCTGGCGTGCGTCGCGCGATCGTAGGAGCGATACACTGTGCCGCTGCGCAGGTTGGTGAACTGCCCGCGCAGATAGGCGTCGATCAGCTGCTCGGGATATGTGTCGAGCAGCGACGAGATGTAATCGTCGGGCAGGTTGCCCGCGTTCTCGTAGGTCGACGCGTGAACCAGACCGTAGCTCGATTTGAGCTCAGGTTTGGCCTGCACCGCCTGCACGAACAGCTTGTGCGTCGCGCGGAAACCTTCGGGCGTCGTCGTGACCGCCACGCCGTTGCGCAAGCCGGGGACGTTGTAGCGCATGCGGGCGATGATCTTGCGCCAGCACTGCTCGGCCTTCTCTGGATCAAGCAAGTCGAACTCGTCGAGCTGGGCGTTGCCGATTTTGAACCCGACGATGGTCTGCGGCCGCTCAAGCGACCGGCAGATTGTCGTGCCGCGGTATTGGCGGCCCGAGTAGAACTCGACCTCCTTGTTCGCTTCCTTGACGGTGACCTGGAGGCCACAGAGAAAAGCGACTTCCTCGATCGTCGGGTAGAAAATGTCGCGAATCTGCGGATATGTCGGCGCGAAATAGCCCTGATTGATGCCGGGATGCTTCCAGAAATGGAGGCATTGGTCGATCGCGCCGGCGAAGGTCTTGCCCGAGTTGTGGTGGATCGTTCCGTCGGCGGTGACGTAGTTATTATTGTTCAGAACCTGAAGATCGTAGAACGGCTCGCTTGTCTCAAGCCGCTCAATCTCTATGATGCTGGTTTCGGTAATGGAGCAATGAAATGACTGACTTGGAGCAGAAAATAGCGGCTCTTTCGAAGCCGGATCGAAGCCCTCGCGAAATTGCGATGCTGCTGAAATGCACACCTTCGACGGTGTATCGATGCATCCAGCGCTTTGACCTGCCAGCTCGTCAGCGAAGGCGGCCGGAGCCGCGGTCTGACCTGGCGCCACGCATTCTTGCGCTTGCGAACGACGGCCTGACTTCTGCCGAGATTGCAACGCGGCTGGGCTGTGCTGCTCGGCATGCTCAGAACGTACTGCGGATCCACAATGCGCCCCGGCTATCGCGTGGGGCGCGTCATGGCGAACTGAACTCGAGCTACCTGGTAGGTCGTTCGGTAGACCTGGACGGCTATGCGCTGGTCGCCCGCCCGAAAGATCATCCGTCATCGCGCAAGGTGATGTTTGAGCATCGCTTGGTGATGGAGCGTGAACTTGGGCGTCCGCTTCAACCGCTAGAAGTCGTCGACCATATCGACGGGCTGCATCTGCATAACGCACCATCGAATCTACGGCTGTTCGCAACGAATGCAGACCACCTTCGAGCGACAATCTCGGGGCAAATTCCGCAATGGAGCGAAGATGGCCTGGCGAGGATGCGGACAGCGCATCACCAACGCGCAGGTCTCGAACGGATCGATAGCTACGGTCAGCGCAAAAAACGCGGTGAAATTCGTTTGCTACAAATTCTCCGTGCAGCGTGCGAATTCGGTATAGATTCGCCGTTCCTTTTGGGAACGCACCACCACTTGGAGCGAGCTCGAATCGATTATTCGTCTCCGACCATGATAGAACAAGCGTTGCGCCTACTATATCCTTGATCGGCATCGGGCCATGTTCGGTCATCACCGGCGACGAGCCCCTGAGGCACCCAAACCCGGCGATAAACGCCCGATATTTGTGCGGCAGGTTCAGAAATTCAGCCTGCGGGCGGTTCACCTTCACGCTTAGACATGTCGGCGCCATAGATGTTCACCGTGACAGGGCGGGGCGCTTCGTCGTCCGTGCGCTGGTCCTTCGACCCGTCGCGCATTCCGGCTCGCGTCTTTTCCCACCAGATGATTGCTGTGGCGTCGCCCGCGAGCGCCTTTGTGAAGAGGGTGCCAGCGATTTGAGCATTGGCCTCGGCGAGCCCAAGTTCGAGCTCGTCTTTGCAGTGGCGAAACATGGTATCCACGCTGAACCCGACGATGCGCGCGATCACCTCTTGCGGCGTCCCAACCGACGCGAGGCGCGCGATGGCATCCCGCGTCTCCGGGGGGATAACGATTCGAGGACGGCCACCTGAACGACCCGAGGCGGCACGCTTCTTCGGCGCCCCGGCCTTGGGCTTCACAGCCATCGGGGAATCTCCAGTGAACGGCGCGCGGCACTCGCGCCCAGACGATCGATCACCCCCTCTCCATCAATGTGAGAACGGCCCGCGCGAGCGTCGCGACAGGGGACCGGGCAAAAAGAAACCCCCGGAGCCGTGCGGCGCGGGGGTTATGGTGGATGTGCTGCTAGTGCAGCTTTTCCGACTGGTGTTTTGTTACAGACATCGCGCCCGCATTGCAATGGGGTTTGATCAGTACGTTGGCATAATCGGTGCGGCCGCTGGTGAACGCACCGGGCGCTCGGCCCAACGGTCCAGCGCTGAGATAAAAATCGCCTGAATCTTGCTGCGGCGACGCCCGTATTGCTTCGCGATCTCGGTGTATGTCTGATCGCCCCGTACCATGTCGAGCACAAGGTCACGATCGCTGTCGAGTGTTGAGCACCACGCGCCGAACGCCGCCTTCGCCTGTGTCAGGTTGGCGATCGACCTGCCTGCTCGTCATCGCGCAGATCACTCGGCGGATAGTAGCTCGCGACGGGATATTTCCCGCCGGGGTTGCTGCGCACAGCGCGGAGGAAATCCGCCACATAGGCGCGCATCGGCGCGGCTTCGGGCGGGGTCGTCACTTCGTTTCTCCCTCAGCCCATGCAGCCATCGCGATCGGCGCGACACTCGCGGCCATGCCGACCATGGCATCAGCGTACACCCGAATTTCGTGCTGGGCGTGCGGGTCCGTTCGCAGCGTGAGGAACTTCATCAGGTTGAGCAGATTCACCGTCGCGAACATGGTGCTGTACGTGGTGACCGGCAGAACCGAACGCGCCAGCTCGCGCGGCCAGCCGGAGGCGAGCAACGCCCGGTACACCACGAACGCCTGCTTGCAGTGGTTGGACATTATCGCGACCTCTGCCGCCCGGCCATCGACGATCTCACCGATGTCGCGCGCCTGCTTTCTGCTGGTCGACTGCTTGCCAATCAGCGCGGTGTCCGGGGTATAGAATTCCTCCGGCAGTTCGCGGTAACGCGCGCTCAGTTCGTTGAACGACCACGTCCGGTGTCGATGCCACTGCCGGAACACGAAGATGGGCGCATGAATCTCGAAGGTGAACGTCACCGCCTCGAATGGTGTCGTGTGCCTGTTGCGCCAGAGGTACCTGATCAGCTTCGCGTCGCTGCCTTCGTCTTCGCCTGCGCGCCAAGCAGCGTCGTATGAGACACGCGCGGCACGCGAGATGGATAGGTCACCGCCCATGCTGTCCACCAGCCGGACGAAACCATGATCGAGCACATTAACCTTCTGCATTGTTCACCTTTCGGTTTTGGATTTCGCGCTCGAGGTACCAAGCGGCTTTTTCGAGGTCCTGGATCGCGGCGCCCTTGCGCTCGGCGCGCGAGATGTATTTCGCGGTGTTGCCGAGGTTGAAGCCAAGGCCCCAAGCCTCGATCACCTTGATCGCTTCGTACGGGTTATCTGCGCCGCCGTAGTGAGCGGGATGATCGATAGCTTCCGTCACGCCGCCTCTCCCTCATCCAAAACCCCACCCAGCAGCAGCACCTTGATCTCGGCATACGGCCGCATGTAGCCGCGCTCGTCGAGGTAGCGGGGGTCTAGGTCCGGTCGGGGCTCCGGAACGCTCCCTGCGGGCTCTGGCGGCGAAATTTGGGCATGCGGCTGGCAACCCGGCACCCCAACCTCGCGTGTCGGCAGCACATGCCCGATCCCGCCGCGCAGCAGGTACGCCGCCAGCTTCAGCATCACCGTGACGTTCGTGTACCGGCACCGCGCCTCGCGAGCTGCGTCGGCAATCGTGAATTCCTCGAGCACCACAAGATCGAACGTCTTGCGCATGTCGTCGGGGATGAAGGCGGCCGCGAAGCGGAAGTTCTGCCGCGCCTCTACCTGCGCCGGCGTCTTGCCGCCGTGCCCGTAAGCTTTCTCGCCCGGGATCTGCTCGCCCCAAGCCGCAGCGGTCGGCGATAGGTCGAACCCGCAGCCTTCCCAGGCCTTGCGGTACCAGAGGCAAGCCGGGAAGGTGTCGTCGTCCAGCACCCCGCGCTTGTGCAGCGCGATGATCCTACTGTGCTGGACGCGGCGAAGTGTCGGCACCGTGCGGATCGTGCCGTCGGTCTTGTCGGGCGTGTACGGCGCGAACTCCCCCGTCCGCAGCAGTTCCGGCGTCGGCTGCATGGCGGTGTCGGCGAGGTTGCCGAACTTGCCCTCCTTCACCTCTGCCAGCGCTTCGCGGCGCTTGCGCTCGGTTTTCGTTCCAGCGCGGTCGCGGCGCAAAATGGCCTCGACGCGTGCCTGTTCGCGCTCCATCAACTCGGCAATCGAAGGCCTGCGCCCCGAGTCCCCGCTATCTACTGCAATTACCATGCCAACTTACTCCTAAAGCCCGCGCACGCTCGAAATAGTTTTCTAGTCCCGCAATTCACCCGCTCGGCTTGCGCTCGCCGTGGACCCGCTCCGCCAGGATGATTAGCTGCTGTCGGTCGACCCAGCTTGTCAGCCACTCGGGATTGATCAGGACCAGCCCTGACGTCTGCCAGGCGTCCCGCGCTGCTCGGCGCGCATTGGCTGGGTCCGGATCGCGCATCGAACCAGCGTGCGAGGCGAGGGAGGACCGGAGGCGCGTCATGCCGCGTCTTCCTCGCGATCGTGCTGGTGGCGCGTTGCGCGTTGGACGGTCCGCGTCATCGGCTGCTTGCACTCCCAGCACGGGCCGGGCTTCTCAGCCTGCGTGGAGCAGGGGATGCAGCACCAGGGCATCGGCTGGCGGAGCGCGTTCATGCAGCGAGATCGACGCGAACGACCGCACTGACCGGCCGCACCGGCCCGTGGTACAGAGCGCGCGATACGAAGCGCCCGTCGGCCAGCACGCGCATCAAGCCGCGCTCGACAGCGATCCGCATCCAGCGCGCCGGCACATCGCCGATCGGCTGACCATTGCGGACGTTCTCGAGCCACTGCGCGAATTGCTCTTCAGCAAACTCGCGGCAAATCAGCAGAGCTTGCTCCTGCTCGGTCGTCGGCGCGCGGTAGGTCGCGACCAACTCCAAGCACTGCCGCGGCGTCGGGAACCAGTCGAGCGTCTCGCACGCTCGGCGGACCATGTGCGCGATGGCCTCGGCAGGGTAATCCTTGAGCAGCGCGTAGTAGACCGTTGCGCTCTTGCGTCCCAGATCCTCGTCGATGTTCTTCGACGGCAGCGCCGCCAGATATTCGAGATGCTTGCCGAATGCGGCTTCACCAACCGGCCGATGCGGTTCCTGCGAGGTTTGAGCCCACTCGATGAGGGCATCACATTCAGCCATCGTTGTAGGCCTGTCGACCGGTCGACATTTCACGGAAGGCGGCGATGCGCCCATCGACTGGGCGTGATCCGTGAGAAGCGAAATTGCCGTTTTGCCGAGAGCTTGCATCGTAATTTCCCTCAATGACCTTTGCGAAATTTCCCGGCTTCACGATGAAATCGAACGTGAACCACGACGGGGGTGGGGAGCCGGTGAGGAAGGGCGAGGCGCGAGCACGGGCAATGCCGGCTTTCCAGCCATCAAGGCCGTCGTCGCGGAGCCGAGCGCGCATAGCGGCTTGGCGAGATGCGGTGTGCTTGGCGATCGTCGGCCACCCGACCGAAGCCGCGTTTTCGTTCCAGATCGCGAAGGCTTCCGTCACGGGCTGTGCCGGCGTGCGCAATTGAGGCGTAGCCTCAATAACTTCTTTCATTACTTCATTAACTTCATTCTTCTTTGCGTCGTCGCTGCGTCGCTGCTGCGTCGTTGATGCGTCGTCTGCTGCGTCGGGTGCCTGCGACAAAGACTGATAAGTCTCATAATTACATATGGTTATAACCGTCTGTCCTGCGTCGGCTACTGCGTCGATAATTCCCTCTCGAACTAACGATGCAATGAACCGACGCACCCGCGCTTCATCCCACTGCCAAGCCTTCGCCATGAAGCGCAGCGAGTGAGAAAGTTGCCCGCGATTCAATGAGATAGCACCGCTTCCGGCATGGACGCGGGTGGGTTTGTAGGCGGCTTCCTCGATCAGCCACACGAAGGCGTCGCGGCGCGAGTATTCCTCGTTCCGAAAGACGGGGTTGTCCTGCCAGCCCCGGTGCATGAGGTAGAAGCCGCCTTGGCTCATCCGAAGGTCACCTCGACGCGCGCAGCCTTCTCAGGCGTCGCATATGCATAGCTCGGCAGGAACCGCTTATCGTTGACGCCAAGCGCGTCCGCGATGCCATCGATTGACGCCTTGAGCCGGTTAGGAAGGTTGGTCCGATCCGACTGATTGTTTGGCGGGTAGAACGTGAAGCAGATGGCGATGTCGCCCGCCGCGGGGATTGCGATCGGCCCGACCTCCAGCGTCGCGGCGTGTGCCCAGGCGCGATATTTCTTGGTGAGCGCCGCCTTCGCCCAGCGGTTGCCATTGGCATGACCGGAGAGCGTGGACGGAAGCCAAGGAAGGATGATCGGGCCGGCCATCAGTCGAGCCCGAGCGCCTGCTTGTAGGTCTCGAGCAGCGCTTCCGCTTCGTCGCGGTGATGCTTCTCCATCCGACGAAGGCGAACGATCGCGCGCATCGTCTTGATGTCGAATCCCTCGCCCTTGGCGAGTGCGTACCGGTCCTTGATATCGTCGGAGATGCCCTTTTTCTCGTCCTCCAGTCGCTCCACCGCCTCTAGGTGCAAACGAAGCTGGTCGGCGGCGATGATCTGGTCGGACATGGTCTTCTCTCCTTCGGTGGTAAATTCAGGCGCGGGCGCGCGCCGCGGCGACACGCTTGAGCGCGGCCGTCTTCTCTGCCTTGCGCGCGGCGATCACCTCACGCCGGACGCGCTTGGTAAGCGCCGACAGGTCGTTGCCGAGGGCATCGAACTTGCGCGGATCCAGCGCGGCGCGCGCGGGCGGCGCGATCGGCGCGGCAGGTCGCGCGGCGCGCCCGAAGAGCCAGTGCAGGTTCATCGCGCCGCCCTTCGCTTGGCCTTGCGGTTCGCCTGGTCGCGCGCGATCGCAGCGAGACGGGCGCGACCGACACGCGCGTCGGCGCGCAGCGGGGCGTTGCAGCCATAGAGATAGACCAACGCCGGCAGCATGGCCGCAGCGCCGATCGCGATGCCGATGACGAGATCGATCATGCGGCGATCCTTTCCCAGGCGCCTGCGTCATAGCCCTTGGCGACAGCGCGATCGGTCAGCTCGACATCGGTCAGGATCGCCAGACCGCGGCGCCAGTGCGTGCCGCGCGGGTCAGCCTGGCCGACCTTGTTGCAGCGGAACACCGGCCCCCAGCGGCGCAGGTAGTCAGCGACCTGCCCGACCGCGGTCATGTCGCGCAGCACCGCATTCGTCGGCCCGTTGCGATAGCCAGACTGCAGCTTTTTTGGCTTGGTGTTAGTCAGCGTGAGCCAGCGGTGAACGACGTGCGAACTGCGGCCAAAGCGCAAGCGCAGTTGCTTCATCGTCATGGTCGGCGCGACCAACGCAAAGCCGTCGGGAATTGGGGCTGCGTTCGCTACCGTCGGCGGAACGGGCTTCGGCGCCCGACACCCCGTTTCGTTGCGCCAGCGCGAAATGATGTTGATCGACACACCGTAGCGCTGCGCGAGATCGGGGTTGCAACTTGTCGGCGCGTGCTCGGCGAAGTCGGCCGGAACGCTGAGCGCGACCTGCGTTGCGTTACGGACGGCGGTGCGACCGAGCTTGCTGACTGCGATGCGATTGTAGATCTCGACCACATCGGCGCGCGTCACGATGATCTGGTGGTGCTTGCGCATCAGGCCGGGCACGTCAGCGATATCGCGCTTGGCGAGGAATCCTTCGATGGCGGTGATCGTGGTGGGGGCGAGGTCGAGGTTCACGCTGCACCTCGGAGGGCGTCGGCCTCGTTGAGATACGCGATCAGCGACGGCATATGCGGGCGCAGCTTGTCCGCGATGTGCAGCGTCTCGTTATGATCTCGAACGCCGTCACGCAGTGCTTCTGAAAGCTCAGCCGCGACCTCGCAAACACCGTGCAGGGTGATGAAATCGTTGGCGGCTTCTGGTTTGACGCGCGAAAGCTCGTAGCCATAGTGTGCCATTATCTCGCGCAGCGCGGTCTCGTCGGCACACAGCGAGTTGAACACCGTATGCGCCTCCGGGAGGTTCTCGCAGGCGACCGCGCGGCTCAGCGTCTTCGGGTCCTTCAGCGCCATGCGCGACGCCATTTTGACGAAAGTCATCGTCGGCCCGACGCGGCCCCAGGCGATCGCGAGCAGCTGCTGAAACTTGTCCTTCGTCAGCGGCTCAGGCAGACAGACATTATTACGGTCGCGCATTATTGCTTGCTCCCATGATGTTGTTGACCCCCGCCATCCCGTTCGCTGTCGCTGTCGCTGCCTGGCGCGCGCTGCTGGGCGCGTGGCTGGCGGGCGCGCGCGAAGGCGAAAGCGATGAAGGTGGCGTAGATTGCGATCGTGAAGATGACCGCGAGGGCGATCATGCGATTGACTCCCAGCGAACGCGGGGAGACGATGCCAAGCATGACGCCAGGCGAAATCGAAGACCGAATCCATGCGATCGAGGATCGCGAGAAGGCACTCGCCGAGCGCGAAAATCGGCTGATCGGCCGCGAGCAGGAACAGGCGATTTTACTCCTGCTCCTGTCCCGCGTGTCACTCGGAGCATCTGCGAGGGTCGAAATCGAAAAGGCAGAACACCGGTTCGCGATGGACGATTTCCGTCCGCGCGAAATGCTGTCGCGGATACTGCGACCGACAGCCGCGGATATCGATCAGAAGCGGAACCGGCCGGGCTAGTCACCGGCGTATGCCTTCTTCGCGACGCGGCCCGCTTCCATCAGGTTGGCGCGCGCAATCGCCTCTTCTTCAAGCTTCGCCGCAATGACAACGAGCGGATAATCGTCGCCGAAGGCGTGCAGACTTGCCAATTCGAGGATCACGCTCGCGACGATCGCGCGGACCTCTGCTTGCTCGGCCGCACTAAGGGAGGGCTTGTCAAGGAAGCTCATGCTGCAGCCTTCCGATCGAGCGGGACAACCTGGTCGATCAGCGGATCCAGTTCGCCAGCGGGGAATCGCTCGCGCGCCGCGAGACGCAGATGGTCGAGCCTCGATTCCGTGATTCCGCGCTTCCGCCACGCGTGTACGGTGGTCGGATTGGACTTCAGGAGTTGCGCTACGGCACTTGTGCCGCCGAGCTTGTCCAGCACGAGATCGATCGGGTTTTCCATGTTTCGACTAGTGCGATAATCGCAATGCAATCGCAAGTAGAAAATTGCGATTTTCGCTTTTGCGATTATCGCGCCGATGCCCGACACAGCGGCATGACCCAGGATGAACTCAATCTTGAGCTGGACGCGCGCGGCGTTCGGAACATTGACCTCGCGGAGTTGCTCGGTTTGGGCGCCGACAAGGTGTCGAAGTCTCGCCGCACCGACGAGAAGCGCCGGCGCTGGAGCTCGGAGGAGTTCGTCAAGATCCGGGCATTCTTGGACAGCGACGGCAATATCGCGGATGCGCCCGATCAGCCGTTTTCCGGCATCGAAGGCGAATACGTCGCGGTCGAGGTTCTTCCGACCTTTGCCGGAGCTGGTGGGGGCGGCAACGGGGAGGGTGATCGCGAGACGGCGCTGATGGCGCGCGCACTGCTCGAGAACGTGCTCAACGGTCGCGCGGGCGACTTCGTGATCATCAACATTCGTGGCGACAGCATGGAGCCCGACTTCCAGCATGGAGACCAGCTTCTGGTCGACAAGCGGGACCGGTCGCCTTCGCAGCCGGGGCCGTTCGCTATCTGGGACGGCGAATGGGCGGAGTATGTCGTGAAGAATATCGAGCGCCTGCCTGGCGGTCGACTTCGCATGTTCTCGAGCAATATGAAGTACACACCCGCCGAGGTCGTCAGCGAAGAAACGCGAATTATCGGTCGGCCGGTCTTCTTCGGCCGGCGGCTATGAGCGATAGTCCGGAGCGCGCGCAGGCTTGGGGCTGTGGTGTGATGCTGATCTTGGCTTTGATAGGAGGGGCGTTCGTCCTCAAGGCATGCTCGGAAGATAGCGCCTTGCAGCAAAAGCCATTCGATGCCGCGCATGCCGTTCGCGTCGAGGCTGTAGAGCTGCAGTCGGCGTTCGACGATAACGAGATCGACGCCAACAATCGGTATGGGGCATCTCGGTCGCTGATTGTGATCGGGACGATCAGCGCCATCAGTTCTGGCTCACCCGCATCCGTCGATTTGTTGTCGGGAGACCCATCCGCGGCGGTAAGCGCATTGGTTGCCGACGAGCAGAAGCTAGCTGCCTTTCGGCCCGCGCAGACGATCGAACTCCACTGCGTCGGCGCGCGCAAGTCCCTCGCGCGGGTGGTCATCGATTCGTGCAACAGCATTTCCACGATTCCTCCCGCAGACCCCGTGAACTGAGAAATGCGATAAAATTGCGATAGACGCATAATACCGCTTGCACATGATGCGATAATCGCATTATAGATCATCTCAACGGCCCCACTGACCCGGGCGCCGCGGAGATGAGAGATGGCACGCGCCAAGCCCACGATCACCAAAGCCCGCTACGAAGTCGTCGTCGCGTTCGATTACCTGACCGCCGGTCGTCAGTACGACGTCGAGACGCGGTCGAATTCGCGCGACGCTGACTTCCGCCGCGCCGACGGCAGCGGCATCGGCTGCTACGTCCCCACTTGGGCGCTGAAGCGGGCGATCGCTGACGGCTCGGTCGTGCAGGTGGCAGCGTGAACGCGACATTCCCCTCGCGCGCTGTCCTCGCCGACAGCGCAGCGCGCCATCACGGCGGCAACTTCGAAAGCAGCCTGCGTGCGGAAGCTCTGCAGATCGCGGCTGACATTCGCGCCGGTCGCAAGGTGATGACCGAGCACGGCGTGTTTACGCCGGCTGATCTCGCCGCCGCCGTGCATACCGAGGGCGGCGTGTTCTACCCGACGCTTTCGTGCGGGCCGGATGCTGCTTTGCGGGAGAAGGGGCTGTGACTTCGCGCCCAACCCCCGAGGATGAGCCCACAGGACCGCAGATCCTCGTCGCAATCTACACTGCGGTGATCGTTGCTGTGGTTGCGCTGCACTTCGCGTTTCCGGCAGTGTTTCTGTGACCCGTGTTCTCAACATCCTCCGCACCGCCGATGCAACCGAGTGGGCGCTGATGCTGCTCGTCGCGCTCTGGCTGCCGATGCTTTTCGTTATCGAAGGGATCGTCTCGTGACTGACACGAAATTCACGCCTGGGCCTTGGAAGACCGCATCTGGTTCGCCCGAGTATATCTGCACCGGGCATTTGTGGTTGGCGTCAACCATGGGCGTAACAGGCACAGACGAAGCAAGAGCCAACGCCCGCCTGATCGCTGCCAGCCCCGCGCTGTATGAAGCGCTCGAGCAAGTATTGGCCGAAAAAGCCCCCGCGTATCACGATTGCATCGATAACGGGGAAGCTGAGTGCGCGTGGTGCATCGCCCGCGCCGCCCTCGCACTTGCTCGCGGTGACGAATGATCGCCGCCCTTATCCACGCCATCGCTGCGCTGTTCGGCTGCGGCTCGATCGAGGACGATTCCGATGAACATTGCTGACGCCGTGCGCCCGCAAGTGCTGCCGCGCGAGACGTACCAAACCTTCCAGATCGCCGAAGCCGGCGGGCGGACCTACGACCTCGGCGACTTCGCAACGCTGGAGCGCGCGATCGAGCGCGTCGGCGGCCACAAGGCGCGATTTTATGTCCGGGTGACCGACACGCTCACCGGCGCCGCGACGCGCAAGTTCTATCAGGTTCGGCAGTCGAAGGGGCAGGCGCGCTACGCCGAGTTCCAGACGCGGATCGTGCGCGACACCTATGCCGAGCACCTGTTCGATCTGGCGGGGGACGTGGCGTAATGGCTACGATCTGGCGCTCTGACCAGCCGCTCGCACGGTGCCGCGCATGTGGCGCGCAACAGCAATTCCACGGTCGCCCGAATTTCTCGTGCACCGCTTTCGAGGCGGAGACGATCGCTGAGTACGAGCCTTGCGATCTGTCGCCCGAGCAACTCGTCACGGAAATTTTCGCGCACCCAAACACCCCGCGCGCCGTGGCTTGCGGCAATGAACTGCGCGCCCGCGTCACGAGCGTGATGGGCGTCGCGGCTGATGATTTGATGGAGGCATTGGCATGACGGCACTCGAAAAAATGCGCGACGAACTGCGCCATTACATCGGCAGCAAGATCGTTCTCCAGGTGCCGCAAGGCTACGGCAGCACCAAGACGAGCGGCTGGACTGGCGCTGTCGTGCCTGAGTGGCAGTTGCGCCGATGGGAAGCTGTATCCTGTCAGCTTATCCATAGCGCACCGTTCAGTAGCTACCCCGAGGACCGCGAAAAGCTGCTTGGCCTCGCACGCCTGTGTGAGCGCTTGGACGACGCCAACGCGATCGAATTGGGCGATCTGGTACGCGCTATCCTCGAAGACGAAGCGGTGCCGCTGTGAACGCGCAGTCGCTCGGGATCGCCGGGGATGGGCGGGGTCGCGCGCACCTCGATTACAGCGTGCGCACGTCGGTCCAGCGCGAGGGGTTCGACCCCGACGTGCCGATCGCGGGCTGGTATCGGCTAAAACTGGTCAGCGGCGGTGTGTTCGTCGCGGTCAAGATCTGGTTCGGCGCGCCGCTGGACCCGATCGACGGGACCGAGCTCGACCGCGCGCCTCGGTGGCAGGCGACTGCGAACGGCGAGCAGATCGATCTTGGTCGCGTCTGGCCGAAGTGCGCGGCTGAACCGATCGACCAGGCCGAGGCCGAATATCTCATCGCTGCCGCCGATTGGGCGAAGAAGAACGCCCCCGACAGTGCTTTCGCCAATCCCCGACGCCGCATCAACCCGCTGACCGCTGCACCCCCCTTCTGAAAGGACCGACCATGGCTATCGTTCAACGCCTTCGCCAAGACATCGACGAAAACCCGCGCGCCGTGATCGGTGCGAACAACCCGCCGATCAACGAGCAGATCGT
The DNA here is from genome assembly GCF_035019905.1 of Sphingomonas sp. 10B4. Classification (NCBI taxonomy): domain Bacteria; kingdom Pseudomonadati; phylum Pseudomonadota; class Alphaproteobacteria; order Sphingomonadales; family Sphingomonadaceae; genus Sphingomonas; species Sphingomonas sp. 10B4. Next base: position 80,596 of record NZ_JASJVC010000005.1, read on the forward strand.
GATCGATCTTGCCGAAGCGCTAGCCGCCGAGGGGCTGACCGCGCGCATCGGAGACCTGATCGCCGCCGCTGGTCGCGCGCCTGCCATTGACAGCGCCGACATCGCGGGCCGCTATGCTGACCTGATCAAGCAGATGGTCGCGGCCGGCAAAGCCGTCGAGGCGGCGCGCGAGAAGCTCAACCGCCCGCTGCTTAATGCCCAGCGCGCGCTCAAGGGCCGCGCCGACGCGATTACTGCGCCGCTCAAGGATGCGGAGATGGGCGCCCGCGGCAAGGTCGATGCTTACGACAAGGCACAGGCCGCGATCGAGCGCCAGCGCCAGCTTGAGCGTGAAGCTGCCGAGCGCAAGGCGCGCGAGGAAGCGGAAGCCGAACGCCGTCGCCTGCAGGCCATTGCCGACGAGGAAGCGCGGCGTGAGCGTCTGCGCTTGCAGGCCATCGCCGATGAAGCCGCGCGCGCTGAGCGTTTGCGCCTCCAGGCGATCGAGGACGAGCGCGCGGCAGATGAAGCGCGCGAAGCCGCGGTCGTGGTGGTCGAAGCCGAGACGGTCGAGGTCTCAGCGCCCGTGGTCGAGGTGGAGGTCGCTTACACGCCGCCCGCGCCCGCCGCCGAGTCGGTGCGCGTGCAGGGTGACATGGGCGCAAAGGTCGCGCGCGTCACGACGTGGCATCACCGCATCGTCAGCGTCCGCCAACTGCCCGACAGCATCCTCAAGCACGTCAAGGTGATCGAGGCGCTCGACAAGGTGATCGCGGCGCAGGTCCGCAGCGGCACGCGCGAGCTGAAGGGCTGCGAGATTTTCTCCGAAACCTCGACCGCCATCCGCTGATATTCCGAACCGAAGGAAACCACCATGAACATGCAAACCGCACGCAGCCGCGCCATTGCGACGCAAGATACCGCCATCGCCGACAACGTGGCAAAGATCGAGCAGGCAAAGCCGCGCGCGACCGCGCTCGAAGCGCTTGCTGGTCGCCTCAACGTCAGCCCCGGCGCGCTCACTTCGACGCTCAAGAACACCGTGTTCAAGGGCGCTAGCAACGAGGAATTCGTCGCATTGGTGATCGTGTCGAACGCCTATAACCTCAACCCGCTACTCAAGGAGATCTTCGCGTTCCCGGCGAAGGGTGGCGGCATCGTGCCAGTCGTCAGCGTCGATGGCTGGATCCGCATCATCAACGAGCACCCGCAGTTCGATGGCATCGAGTTCAACGATATCGTCGACGATAAAGGTAACCTCTACGCCATCGAGAGCGTGATCTATCGGCGCGATCGCTCGCGGCCGATCAAGGTCACCGAGTATATGGACGAGTGCAAGGGCGCCGGACCGGCGTGGCAGAAGACGCCCAAGCGCATGCTTCGTCACCGTGCGCTGATCCAGGGCGGTCGTGTCGCGTTCGGCTTCTCGGGCATCTATGTCGAGGATGAGGCAGGTAATGTGGTCGGCACAATCCAACAGGACGGCGGCGAGGAATCGCGACCCGTTCCGCCGACGCGCCAGCAGATCGCATACGATGCCGAGACCGGCGAGATCGACGAGGACGAAGAGACGATCGCCCGCCGGCTGGACGCCGAGATCGAGGCTGCACGCGAGGGTCGCACCGACGAGCAGCATGGTGACCAGCACGACGACACCGAGCGGGATCACCCCGCGCGCCGGATCGCCGACGACCTGATCGCCCGCATCGCGCGCGCCGAGCTGCTGTCGGATATCGCGAACGCAGAAGCGGTTCTCGCCGGCCATGAGGCTGCGATGCCCGACGCGCTCGTCGCCGAGGTTCGTGCTGCCGCCGAGAAGCGCCGCACTGCGATCAAGTAACCCCGCGCCCCGGCGCAACGCCCGAGGCTCGCCCCTGCGGCGTCTTCGGGCGAGAAAGGACACGACGATGGACGTTCGACCCCTGGTTTTTGCAGATGACCCCGCCGCTCCGCCGCTGCTCTATGCGTGCGGGAAGTGTCGGACCGCATTCCCCGTGCGCACATACAGGGAAGCTGCGCGGGATCATGCCGAAACCTGCTGCCAGCCAAAGCCGCCCGAACCGGCCAAACTCTGCAAATGCGGCACCGAGATCAGCAAGTGGTCGACGACCTGCCAGCCGTGCTGGAACGCGGCCACCATCGCGAAGGCGGAGGTCATCACAGACGCCCCCGACATCATGGTGATTGTCGGCACTGACAGCTATTACCAGAGCGTCGAGGATGCCGCCGACATGCACCCGGGCGCCTGGGTCCATCCGTGCGATAGCATACCGCTGTCGGTCAATCCGAAGCACTTGGCGGAATCGCTGGTCGAAACAGCGGTCGAAAACATGTGCGGGGAGGCGTTCGAAGACGCCGCGGATCACGTCAACGGCGAGGTCGCGCTTCGCGAGGCTTTCGAGGCTGCGCTTGTGACCTTCAACGAAGCCCAGACTGCCTCGAGCTGGCAGGAGGACACCAGCAAGGTGTTCAAGCTGCCCGACGCGCCGGTAGCGGAGGTGGCAGCGTGACCGCCCCCGCCGAACCCAGCCTGACCTATAAGGCATACCTCCGCGCCGTCGGCCGCCAGCCTGTCCCGGCATACGACAAGCTGCGCACGCCGCGGTCTGCTGGTGACGTCGAGTTGCCGCCCGCGACTAAGCCCTGGTGGAAGTCTCAGACTGACGCGCCGTCGCGGTTGGGGCGGGAGGGGGTGCGATGAGCGCAAGTCCGTATCTCATCACTGGCCCGGCGCTCATCTCATTCTCGGGCGGTCGCACCTCGGCCTACATGCTCAAGCAGATGCTTGACGCGGCAGGTGGGGCATTCGCGCCCGACGTGCATGTCGTGTTCGCAAACACCGGCAAGGAACGCGAAGAGACGCTGCGGTTCGTCCACGAGTGCCAAGTACGCTGGGGCGTGCCGATCCATTGGATTGAATGGCGCTCCCGGCTGAAAAGGACGCCGGTCGCCGAGCGGTTCGAAGAGGTGGGCTATAATAGCGCTGCTCGTGCCGGGCAGCCATTCGAGGCTTTGATCGCCAGCAAGAAAACGACGCCGAATGCAGCGCGTCGTTTCTGCACCGAGCATCTCAAGATGCAGATCCTAGCCGATTTTATGGAAGATCGCGGTTACGCCACGTGGACGAATGTCGTCGGGCTTCGTGCTGATGAAATGCACCGAGCGGCAAAGAAGGATGCTCAAAACGACGAAGCAAACCGGGCATGGCAATCTGTGATGCCCTTGGTTCGCGCGCGCGTCACGAAGCGGGTCGTTCTTCGCTATTGGCTGGGGGATAGCATGATCCTCGGTCACGAGGAGCCACAAGGTTTCGATCTTGGCCTCGAAGGGTGGCAGGGGAATTGCGACATGTGCTTCCTCAAGGGTCGCGGCATCCTTGAGCACACGATCCGCGTCGAACCCGAGCGCGCCGATTGGTGGAGCCGGATTGAACGTACGATCGGCCGGGGCCGCTTTGTCACTGAGTGGAGCGTGGCCGACCTCGCGCGCGATGTGGCGCGCAGCCCGGTTTTCACGCCCTTTGACCCAGATGCTGAATACGACGCGGAGTGCGGCGTTGGTGGGGCTGACGTGTCGATCCGTTGCGGAAGGAAAGCCGCATGATCCTCAGCCCCGCCACCCCCGCCTTCACGGCGATGCTGCAACCCGGTTTTGAGGAGGAATTGTGATGGGAATTCAAGAGCGGAATGACGTGATTTGGGCATATATCAGTGCTTCGACCGATAATGACGATGGGCATGGTTACCGCGTTGGCTTTGAAGGTGTAACCGAAATGCGCATCGTCAAACGCCACGGTCCACTCGACTTTATGCCTTACGTCGAGGTTTATCGTGGCGGTCATCTCTTCGCCGAGGTTCCGCAGTACAAAACTCTGTGCGTCGAGTTCCGTGCTCCACAGGTGCCCGCATGACCCCGCCCGAAGCCGCGCCGATGCGCGAGGATGTGAACGGGTATGAGGAATCACGCCATCTGCTCGCGCGCGAAATTGTTTTTCTTGGAAAAGGCGAAACGAATAGCGGCTTCAATGAAATGGCAGAGGCTCTTTTAGAGGGGAAAGCCGTCGATATACCATCTTGGGTTGCCATGCAGGCTATGGCGCGTTTGATACGTGACACCGCCCGCCCCGACGCCGGGGATGAGGTCGAGCGGGTGGCGAGGGCTAAAGAGGCTTTGCGTCGTTGGCACCGGGATACCTGCTATCCGGATGCTCAAGATTTTGAACTGGATATAGGTCTGAACGCAGCCCTCGCCGCCATGCGCGAGGAGGTGGACCGGGGGATGGTGGAGCGGGTCGACGCGACGATGCGTGCGGCGTTGCAAGACATAGCAGACGCCGAAGCAATCCCGAATGATGCTGTTGCTTTCGTTTGGTGCCGCGACGTTGCCCGCGTTGCACTCGCCACGGCCAGCAAGGAGGGCGGGGAAGCGCAGCCCACCGCAACAGGAGAGACGCGATGAACGCAGTGTATGACGTGCCCACGCTTGCCGAGCGCTGGGCTTGCTCGATCGGGACGATACGCTCGCTGGTCGCCAGCGGGGAATTGCCGAGCTTCAAGCTTGGCGGAAAGCTGGTCCGCATCCGGGCCGATGACGTGGAGAAATACGAGTGTCGGAATATAGCCTCCAACGATACCGCGGGCTCCTCGCCATCGTCTGGCACGAAGACGGACGACGCCGGCGCTATTCGCTCGGAACGACGGATCGCGCAGCGGCCGAAGCAGCGGCGCGCAGGTTCTGGGCTGGTCGGTCGGTAGGCGGGCCAGTCCTGACGGTAGGCGATGCAGTCGAGCGCTACCTAAAGGACAAAGCCGAGATGCTGTCGATCAAGCGCGCGCAGGTCGCCTGGAAGGCTGCGCATGAGTTCTGGGACCAGATGCCAATCGCTCGAGTCGATAAGCAGGCCACGATCGATTACCGCGCCCACCGCAAGCACTGCGCGCTTATCACGGTTCGGAACGAGCTGGCGGTGATCCGCGCTGCGCTCAATTGGGCTAAGAAGGAAAAGCTGATCGACGACGCGCCGTTCGTCCAGATGCCGAAGCTGCCCGCGTCCGAGATCGGACATCTGAGCAAGGTGGAGTTCCGCCGGCTGATCGAGGGGGCAGGGCGCCCGCACGTCAAGCTGTTCATGATGCTGGCGGTAGCTACCGGTGCGCGTTCCAACGCGCTGCTCGACCTGACCTGGGACCGCATCGATTTCGAGCGTGGGCATATCGTGCTCAACCCGATCGGGCGCGTGCAGACCAGCAAGCACCGCGCGACCGTCCCAATGAACGACCAGATCCGAGTCGCGCTCGAGGAAGCCAAGGAAGGCGCGCTGTCTCCCTATGTGATCGAGCTCGGTCGCGGGAAGGTTGGATCGATCAAGAAGGGCTTCGCAGCTGCGTGCAAGCGCTCGGGAATCGTCGCCACGCCGCACATGCTTCGCCACAGCGCCGCGGTGTGGATGGCCGAGGACCGGATCCCGATCATGGAGATCGCGCAGTTTCTCGGTCACTCGGACAGCCGAGTGACCGAGAGGGTCTACGCGAGGTTTTCTCCTGATTTTCTAGCTGCAGCCGCGAGGTCTCTGACATGGTGAAAGCATTATGCGTCCACGATGGATGCGAGGCCTACGGAACCGTCACCAAGGGGCTCTGTCGCAAACACTACATGCGGCAATACCGCACCGGGGACCCGAACATGACTCGGGCACCTGGGCTGCCGGGCGATGGTCGCAGGAAGCATCGTATGTACGGCGCGTGGGCCGCGATGATCAACCGGTGCCACAATCCCAACAACTCCTCTTACGAGCGCTATGGCGCGCGCGGAATTGTCGTCTGCGACCGTTGGCGCGGGGACTTCATGGCGTTTTTGGCAGACATGGGCGAGCGCCCCGCCGACAGGACACTCGATCGCATCGATCCAAAGGGGCCGTATGCTCCCGAGAATTGCCGCTGGGCGACGGTAAAGGAGCAGCGCGCCAACCTGTCTGAAGAGGGGGATCTGCGCATGCGAAAAGGCATTTCGGAAGGTGTAAAAGCCTATTGGGCTTCCTGGCGTGAGCGCAAAAATGCCAACCAATAAACAGCAACCCTTGCTCCTAGGTGCCTCGCGCACCTTGAAGCCATATGTTCCTGCGCCGTTCTGCTACAAAACGGCTATTCAAACGGCGGAAACACGCCTATCTGCCTCGTCGCAACCGTGGAACCATCGGTTTCCTAAACCGCAGGCCGGTGGTTCGAATCCACTCGGGGGCACCATTGTCGTCCGACGGGGGTTTGGAGCGCCGCGATAGCTGAACGCACGCCAGACCACCCTTGCTTGCCGCAACCTAATGAGACGGGCGGATCGCCGCCCGCGGAATCGTGAAATCCTATGACACCCAGCGAAACCTACCGCGCCAACGCCGCTGCGCAGCGTGAAGCCGCGCAGAAGACCACGCTCGCCAACCGTCGCGAGATGCACGAGCGGTCGGCTTATGCGTGGGAAGCGATGGCGGAAGCCAATGAGGCGACCGCGGCGCGCGCTGTCGTGAACGCGGCGGCAAAACTCGCGGGCTGATCCATCGCCGCGAAGACGCGGTTTCTGCCCGATGGCAGGCCGATCATTCGAAGGCGCTCAAACGCAAGACACCGACAGTCCGTGAGGAGTGTCGGTGCCATGGTGCTAAACTGTGTGGAAGCGCTCAGGCCTTCATATGGCCAGCGAGATGCTTGTTCATCTCGAACATCGTGACCCGGTCCTTGCCGAAGATCTTCTTCAGCTTTTCGTCGGCGACGATCTCGCGCTTGTTCTCCGGGTTCTGGAGCTCATGCTGCTTGATGTACGCCCAGACCTTGCTGATCACTTCGCTCCGCGGCAGCTTGTCCGCGCCGACGATCTCGGCGAGGTCGGCCGAAGGCGTGATGGGCGCAAAGATGCCACCAGTCTTGGGGGCGTCGCTCTTTTCGGTTGGGGTCTTGGCCATAGATTGTCCTTCCTGATGTGCCGTTAAAACCGACATCGGTTTCACGCCTTCGTTAGCGCTGCGCTCTTGTGCGCTGCCTTTCCGCCATTGTCACTCCTAACAATGAACTCGGGATTCTCGGGTGTTGCGGCGACTTTGTGCCCCTTGATCGTGGTCGGTTTGGTCTGCTTCTTCTCGACCACGCCGTGTGCCGTGCCGCCGTGCGATTTCCAGGTGACGTGATCACCCTTCTTTGGTTCGGTCATTGCTACGCTCCTTGTCTGTAGCAATGCAGCGCACGGCGCAGGCATTCGGTTGCATCGGGGGGCTCCAACCGACCGATCAGAACGCCTTGCGCAGCGTCAAGCCATAGGTCCGCGGCTGATTGGGATAGCCGCTATAGCTCCCATCCTGTGCGACCGTCGGGAATGCGCTGATCAACTGGTTGTCCTTCGTCAAATTGCGAACCCACAGCATCGCCTCGAGCTTGGACTTCTCGAAGGTGAAGCCAAGGCTCGCATTGACGTTGTTCTGGCCATAGGTGTTGAGCGCCGGTGGCACGGTATCGGTGAGCTGGAACTTGCTGGTATAGTCGTATTCGCCGCGCAGATAGGCGCTGACGCTTGGGCTGAAGGTGTGCGAGATGACCGCCGAAACCGACGAGCTCCACTCGGGAATGCCCGTCGGCTTCGTCCCGGTGAGGTTGCGGAAATTAGGAATGAGGCCGGTCAGCGGATTGATCGGGCACCGCACCGTGTCGTACGAAACGCACGCCGCGCCTGTGAAGCTGTCATATTTCGGATCGAGATAGGTCACCGCGCCGTTGAGCGACAGCCACGGGATTGGCTTGTACGCGGCGTCGATCTCGAACCCTTTGACGGATTGTTGGCCGGCATTGACCAGGCTGTAGCCCAGCCCGGTGAAGGCGTTTGACTGGAAACCCTTGATGGTCTGCTTGAAGACCGCGACGTTGAAATAGCCGCCCTTGAACCTGGCCTTCAATCCGGCTTCGTAAACAGTAACATTCTCCGGTGCTGCGGTGCGTCCGACGCCGTTGAGCGGTGGGCGGCTGTCCGACGACAGGTTGAAGGCACCCGCCTTCCAGCCGGTCGAGTAACTGATATAGGCGTTCACGACCCCGAAATTGTACGCCGCGCGAGCCGCATAGGTGACCTTGTCACCCTTGAGAATGCCCGATTCCGTCGCGTTGGGGAAGTTGATCGGCGCGTGCGCAGGGCTGTTGCCGTAGAAGAACTGGAGAGCGTTGAGGCCGAATGGATTGAGTCCGGCCGGCGAGGCTGGGCAGGGTGCGCTGCCTGGACCCGGCAGCGAGGAGCCGAGCGATGCGCCGAACAAATTGACGGGCACGTTGCCCGCGGTCGTCGCCGGATTGAAGCCCTTTTGCAGCAGGCAGCCCGAGATCGATGCAGGCAGCGCGGCAAATGGGAGAACACCCAGACCGGGAACATTTTCAAGGTTCAGAAGCGAGAAACGGTCGTTGAGGACGACGTTCGATACCGCGGCCTTGCGATCGTTGAGATAGGCGAGCCCGCCTGTGATGGTGAGACGATCTGTGATCTTATAGTCTGCCTGGCCAAAGATCGAATAGCTGTCCTGCTTGAGCTTGTAGCGATCAGAGATCCCTTGGCCTTGCGTGAAATAATAGCTGCCGGGGGTAATTGCTGGGTTGGTGGCGCGCTGGAGCGATTCGAGCGCGAAGATCAGTCCCCCTGGCCCGCCGGTCAGCCCGTTCACGAAAGTGCGGATGTCCTTGCCGAAACGGATGTCGCGGCCAGTGTCGACGTTTTCGTGCTGGTAAAAGCCGCCGAGCAGCCAGCTGAACGGGCCGTCGCTGTTTGACGTCAACCGCACTTCCTGCGTGAACGTCTTGATCTTGTTTGCCGTGATGTTGTTCGAGACATCGGCGCCGGTGAAATCAATGTCTTGGTTCGACTCATTCACTTGCTCGCGATACGCGGTGATCGAGGTCAGTTTCGCGATCCCGAGGTTCCAGTCTATCTCACCGGAAATGCCCTTACCTTGCAGGCGATTTTTAGGGTCGGTGTTGAAGATGACGTTGCGGTCGAAGATCTTGGTCGTGTCGGAGATCGCGAAGCCCGCCGCCCCGATCGCAAGGGTACGCGGCCCGTTGAAGATCGACGTGACGCCGCAGCAGACTTCCTTGACGAGGTTGTAGTCGCCGATGACGCGGACCGAGAAGTCCGACGACGGCTCGAACAGAATGTCGGCGCGGATCGAGGCGCGATCGCGGTCATTGATCTTCGCACCGGTCGTCAGATTTCTGAAATACCCGTCGCGCTGATTGACGCTGCCGGAAAGCCGGAAAGCGAGCGTGTCGGTGATCGGTCCAGTGATCGTCGCCTTGGGGTTGATCAGCCCGTAATTGCCGATGCTGACCTCGGCCTTGCCGCCCCAGGCGAAGGATGGGCGCCGCGTCGTGATGCTGATCGCGCCGGCCGAAACGTTCTTGCCGAACAATGTCGACTGCGGGCCGCGCAGCACTTCGACGCGTTCGATCTCAGGCAAATCGTCGAGTGCCGACGACGTGCGCGAGCGATAGACGCCATCGATGAAAACGCCGACCGAGCTTTCGATACCGTCATTGCCGTTGCCGTTGCCGAAGCCGCGAATGATGAAGTTCGTCTGCCCGGTCGCGTTGAGCTGTGGCACTTTGAGCGAGGGGACGACCGACTGCAGGTCGATCAGATCCCTGATCTGCGCCCGTTCGATCGTCGCTTGGCTGGTCACGGAAACCGAGATCGGCACGTCCTGCAAGGATTGCTCGCGCTTTGCGGCGGTAACGATGATGTCGTCGCTGCTGTCCTGGCTGGCGCTGCTCGACGTCGATCGCGACGGCGCGCTTTGCGGGGCTGGCGCCGTTGCACTTGTATCTTGCGCCGCTGCGGGACACGCGTAGAGCGAGACCAACGCCGACGCAGCGAGCAGTTCGAATTTCTTCATGATGGCATCCCCTGTCTCTGCCGCCTCCAGTCTGTGCCGGATGACGGTTTTCGAAGATCAGGTTCGTTAAATGGCGAGGCATAGTCAATGGGCTAAATTACCTAACGGCGGGGGCGTGCAATGGCGCAAGCGCCCGGTAGAGTTGCAAATAAGGACTATTTCCATGTTGCAGTACGGCGAACCCAAGCCGCCGTACGGTCATTGCATGGGTGGATCGCGAAGGAAGCAGCGTGGACGGACGTAAAGACGAAGATTTCGGCAGCACTCAGGTCGGCGCTGACGGCAAGATTGTGGTGCCCGATGCGGTTGCCGATGCGGTCCGCACGCTGATCCGCTGGACGGGCGACGATCCCACGCGCGAGGGTTTGCTCGACACGCCGGCGCGAGTCGCGCGGGCGTGGAAGGAATATTGCGTCGGTTATACCGACGACCCGGCCAAGCATCTGTCGCGCGTGTTCGAGGAAGTCGGCGGCTATGACGAGATCGTCTTGCTCAAGGACATCCCCTTCCAGTCGCATTGCGAGCATCACATGGCGCCGATCATCGGCAAGGCGCACATCGCCTATCTGCCGGGCAATTATGTCGTGGGAATCTCCAAATTGGCACGCGTGCTCCACGCCTTTGCGCGCCGCTTGCAAGTGCAGGAGCGGCTGACCGCAGAGGTTGCCGACTGTATCTGGACCAACCTCAAGCCGCTCGGCGTCGCGGTGGTGATCGAGGCGAGCCATGCCTGCATGACCGCGCGTGGCGTGCGCACGCCGGGCGTGGCGATGGTAACGAGCCGGATGATGGGCGTGTTCCGCGACGACGAACGCAGCCGCAAGGAAGTGCTCGCGCTGATCGGGCGCGGATGAGCGCTGCGCGAACCGTTCTGGTGACCGGCGCGGCGCGTCGGCTCGGCGCGACGATCGCGCGGCAGCTTGCGGGGCAGGGGTGGCGGGTCGCGATCCATCACCATCATTCGAGCGCCGACGCCGATGCGCTCGCCGCCGAGCTGCCCGGCGCGATCGTGGTGTCGGGCGATCTCGCCGATCCGGGCGTTCCCGGGGCGCTTGTCGCTGCCGCACGCACGGTATTCGGCGGGCCGCTGTACGGGCTCGTCAACAGCGCGTCGCTGTTCGACTATGATACGCCGCCCGACATCACCGCGGCATCGCTGCGCACGCACGCGGCGGTCAATCTCGCTGCGCCGGTGTTGCTGGCGAGCGCGCTCGCTTCGCAAGACGATCTCGATGCCGGCGCGGTCGTCAACATTCTCGACCAGAAGGTCGCCAACCTCAATCCCGACTTCTTCTCGTACAGCTGCGGCAAGATCGCGCTTACCGGCGCGACGACGATGCTGGCGCAGGGCCTCGGGCCGCGGATCCGCGTCAATGCGGTGTCGCCGGGTCTGTCGTTGCCGAGCGCCGACCAGAGCGAGGCGGAGTTCGTCGCCGCTGCATCGAAGAACCTGCTGCGACGCCCGGTCGGCCCCGGCGATATCGCGCGCGCGGTGGGTTTCCTGCTCGATGCCGAAGGGCTGGAAGGACAAAATATATTCGTCGATTGCGGCCAGCGTTTCCTCAAGCGCGACCGCGACGTAATGTTCGAGGACCGCGCATGACCGCCCGCTTCACCACAGTCCTCGAGGGCCTAGAGGTCACGATGGGGCTCGGGATCCACCCCGAAGAACTCGCCGCACCGCAGCGTGTGATCGTCTCGGTGCGGATGGAGGTGGTCTATCCGACCCCGCCGAGCGAGGACCGGATCGACGCCGTGCTCGATTACGATTTCGTTCGAAGCGGTGTCCATGCGCTGATCGCCGGGCGGCACTTCCACCTCCAGGAAACGCTGTGCGAGGCGATTGCCGCGCTGTGTCTCGCCGACTCGCGCGTCGAACGCGTGACGGTGCGGACGTCGAAGCCCGACATCTATCCCGACGCGGCCGTCGGGTGTGAGATCATCCGGGCACGGTGAGGCGCGATCCTCCCCGTGCCGGGGAGGATCAGGCGCGGTTGGCGGCGCTGAGCACGGCGCGCACCGACGCGGTCGCGATGTCGGCGTCGATGCCGACGCCGAATACCGTCTGCCCGCCAGCGGTGCGGCACTCGACATACGCCGCCGCCTGCGCATCGGCACCGTGGCCGATCGCATGTTCGCTATAGTCGACAACGTCGAGCTGCGGCCCGGTGGTGTCGCCAAGTGCAGCGATCACGCCCGAAATCAGGCCGTTGCCACGCCCCGAGATCGAGCGCTCCTCACCATCGACCGCGACATGCCCGATGAAGAGGCGATCGCCGACGCTCCCGCTCTCGTTATAATCGAGCAAGCGGAAGCGATGCGTGTCACGCGCGAGATAGGTCGCCTCGAACAGCCCCCAGATATCGCTCGCATTCATTTCGCGGCTCGTCTCGTCGGCGAGGCGCTGGACGTGACGGCTGAAATCGGCCTGGAGCCGCTTGGGCAGCTTGAGCCCCTTGTCCTGCTCGATCACCCAGGCGACGCCGCCCTTGCCGCTCTGCGAATTGACGCGGATCACCGCTTCGTAGCTGCGCCCGAGATCGGCCGGGTCGATTGGCAGATAGGGGACTTCCCACAGCGTATCGTTCTTGGCTTCCTGCGCGGCGAAGCCTTTCTTGATCGCATCCTGATGGCTGCCCGAGAAAGCGGTGAACACCAGGTCGCCGGCATAGGGCGTGCGCGGGTGGACGGGGAGCTGCGTGCAATAGTTAACGGTGTTGACGACGGCATCGATGTCCGAGAAATCGAGTTTCGGATCAAAGCCTTGCGTGTACATGTTGAGCGCGACCGTCACCAAGTCGCAATTGCCGGTGCGCTCGCCATTGCCGAGCAGGCAGCCCTCGACGCGGTCGGCGCCCGCCATCAGCCCGAGCTCGGCGGCGGCGACGCCGGTGCCGCGGTCGTTGTGCGGGTGCAGGCTGAGCGCGACGGTGTCGCGGTTCCGGATGTTGCGACCGAACCATTCGATCTGGTCGGCATAGACGTTGGGCGTCGCGCACTCGACCGTCGCGGGCAGGTTGAGGATCAGTTGGTGGTCGGGCGTCGGGCGCAGCACGTCCATCACCGCCTCGCAGACCTCGAGGCTGAAATCGAGCTCGGCGGTCGAGAAGGTTTCTGGGCTGTATTCGAAGAACCAGTCGGTGTGGGGCTGGGCTGCGGCCTGGTCGCGCAGGATCATCGCGCCGTCGATCGCGATCTGCTTCACTTCGGCGCGGGTCATGCCGAACACGATCTTGCGCCAGGCGGGGCTGACGGCGTTGTAGAGATGAACGATCGCGCGCGGCGCGCCACGCAGCGAGGCGAAGCTCTTCTGGATCAGATCACGGCGCGATTGCGTCAGCACCTGGATCATCGTGTCGTCGGGGATGCGCCCGCTGTTGACGAGGCCCGAGATGAAGTCGAACTCGGTCGCGCCCGCCGCGGGGAAGCCGACTTCGATCTCCTTGATCCCGACCTTGACGATCAGGTCGAACATCCGGGTCTTCTTCTCGGCGTCCATCGGATCGATCAGCGCCTGGTTCCCGTCGCGCAGATCGGTCGACAGCCAGCGCGGTGCGGTGGTGATCGTCTGCGACGGCCAGCGGCGATCGGGCAAGTCGATCGTCGGAAAGGGGCGGTATTTGGTCGAAGGGTCACGCAGCATGATCGGTCTCGCTCGGAATCGCCCTTGTGGGACGCGGTTCGCTAGGGGCGGGGGATCCTCAGGCGCGCCGCGCTGGCCGGTATCGGCGCGCGGCAGTGTCCACGCCTAAGGGCGCGTAAGTCGAAGCGAGGTAAGGCCCAGGGCGAGATCCATGCGCGTTGAATAGCGCTCGACGATCGGCCGTGTCCAGCATCAAGATGGGGTTGAGCGATATCAATTTCAGCACGCACGCGCTGGGGTAAACCGCGGCCATGCGTCAAATCATCTATACCAGCGTCACGACCAATCCCAGCGGTCGGGCCGAGGACGAGTCCGTGGCGATCCTGCGGCAGGCGTCGCTGCGCAACGGGCTCGATGGGATTACCGGCTTGCTCTACACGCAAGGGTCCGAGTTCCTGCAGGCGCTCGAGGGGCCGAACGACAGCATCGCCGATCTCCTCCTAAGCCTCACGAGCGACCCGCGCCATCGCGACCTGCGCATCCTGATCGATCGCGAGACCGAGGATCGCGAGTTCGGCGACTGGATGATGGTGCATCGCGAACGGCGCGAGAGCGTCGACGATTTCGATCGTCGCCTCCACGGGCTGTTGCTGGGCGTATCGCGCGAAACCGCCGAGTATTTCCGCGCACTCGTCCCCGCCTGAGCCCCAGACCCGGTGACGCCGCCAGTGAGCCCGTTCCGGCTACACTGGCGGCCAGGCGTCGCTTATTGCAGTTCGAACGCCGCGTTGATGACAAGCACGGTCTCGTCCGACACGACGGGCACGTACTTCGTCACGCCGAAGTCCGAGCGACGGATCATCATCCGGCCGAGAAAGCCGATCGATGCCTTCTTGCTCATCGGGTTGGTCGCCGCGCCGAACAGCTTCGCGCGGAAGCTGACGGGCTTGGTCACGCCGTGGAGCGTAAGGGTGCCGTCGACCTGCACGGCGTCGGGTGCGATCTGCGCGACCTTGGTCGAGCGGAAGGTCGCGGTCGGGAACTTCGCGGCATCGAACCAGTCGGCGCTCTTGAGCTCACCCGTGAGCACATCGCTCGTCGTCTGGACGCTCGCGATCGGGAGCGTAACGTCGAGCTTGGTCGCGGCGGGCTTGGCAGGATCGAGCGTGAGCGTGCCCGAGGCGTTCGAGAAGGTGCCGGCATAAGGCGAGATGCCGAAATGGCTGACGCTGAAGGTCACCTGGGTGTGGTTCGGCTCGATCTTGTAGGTGCCGGCCTTGACGTCGGCGACGGTGCCGGCCCCCCGCATCATCTCGGGCGGAGCGGTCTGGGCGAGCGCGGGCGCGGCGATCAGCAGCGCGGCGGTCGTGGCAGCATGAAGCAGATTAAAGCGCATTAGATACTCCTGTTAAGAAATACCCAAGTGCGGTGCCCGCGCCGCAGCGTCAAACCCCGTTTCGGCAACGAAGCGTTTCGCTGGAGTGAGCCCCCCCCAAAAGGGGAGGGGCGCTGGACACGGTCAGTTCTTGCTCTGATCGACCAGCTTGTTCGCGCCGATCCACGGCATCATTGCGCGGAGTTCGCTACCGACCTTCTCGATCGGATGTGCCTCGGCCTGCTTGCGCGCGGCCTTGAGCTCGGGCTGGCCGGCGCGGTTGTCGAGCACGAAGTCCTTGACGAAGCGGCCCGACTGGATGTCGGCGAGGACGCGCTTCATCTCGGCCTTGGTCTCGGGCGTGATGATCCGCGGCCCGGTGGTGATGTCGCCATATTCGGCGGTGTTGCTGATCGAATAGCGCATGTTGGCGATGCCGCCCTCATAGAGCAGATCGACGATCAGCTTGGTCTCGTGCAGGCACTCGAAATACGCCATTTCGGGGGCATAGCCCGCCTCGACCAGCGTCTCGAACCCGGCCTGGATCAAATGCGTGATCCCGCCGCACAGCACGGCCTGTTCGCCGAACAGATCGGTCTCGCACTCTTCCTTGAAATTGGTCTCGATGATGCCCGAACGACCGCCGCCGACGCCCGACGCGTAGGCGAGACCGATGTCGTGGGCGTTGCCGCTCTTGTCCTGGTGGATCGCGATCAGGCAGGGGACGCCGCCGCCGCGGACATATTCGCTGCGCACGGTGTGGCCCGGGCCCTTCGGCGCGATCATGATGACGTCGAGATCGGCGCGTGGCTCGATCAGGCCGAAATGCACGTTGAGGCCGTGGGCGAACGCGATCGTCGCGCCCTGCTTGAGGTTCGCATGGAGATCGTCGGCGTAGATCGCCGCCTGATGCTCGTCGGGGGCGAGGATCATCGTGATATCGGCCCAGGCGGCTGCCTCGGCATTGGTCATCACCTTGAAGCCGGCGGCATACGCCTTCTGCGCGGTTGCCGAGCCTTCGCGCAGCGCGATGGCGATGTCGGTGACGCCCGAATCGCGCAGGTTCTGGGCGTGGGCATGGCCCTGGCTGCCATAGCCGACGATCGCGATCTTCTTCGACGTGATCAGGTTCAGATCGGCATCGGCATCATAATAAACGCGCATGGTAGTCCCTTTTTGGCAGTCGTGGGCCCCGCGCGCGGCCGGGGGGGGGGGGGGGGGGGGGGGGGGGCGCCAACACCCCCCCCCCCCCCCCCCCCCCCC